>NZ_CP130649.1:2700000-3000000 GCF_030552895.1 Tatumella ptyseos
ATGACTAAATTCTGGATGCTCTGCTAAAGGCTCTTCGACAGGGTTGATGGAGATCACTTCAACATTGACCTTATACTCCCCATACTCACCAAGATTTAAGTCGGCTTTTTTAAAGACAGCCCCTTCTTTAAACGCTGAATTCGGCAGTCCGCGGCTATAAATGCCTATGCCACCTGTGGAAAAATTATCGACAAAAAAGCGGTGCAGTTCCACGTGGCCAGGCAGATGGATAGCAATCGAAAAGGCTTCTTTTAACGGTACCGGTACGCGTAAGTTAAGGCGACGCTGAATATAAGAAAACGTGGGTACCAGCTCAGCTAACCACTGCTGCTGACCCTGCTGCTCGACTTCCATCACATTAGTGATGCTAAAAATAATTTTCGCTTCACTCCCTTCCGCCACCAGCGTTATGGGCGACGGCGCACAGGAATTTGTAGAGTGCGGCAGTAGTCGGATACGACTCCCTTCCATCCTAACTAAGGTGAAGTTTTGCTTGTCATCATCCAAAGCGGCTAAAACTAAAGCCTGTTGCTGCTTTTGAAATGTTCGCAATATTGATGCAAGTTCAAATCGGTCTTCACGTAATGAAGACGATTCAGATTCAGCATTTGTCATAAATGGCATCCTTTAAGGCAAACATGCGATCTAATGAGATGTAATCAAGCACTACTCTCAGAAAGAGGTTAGCGATCAACCGATTAATTGTTCATTTTTTTAAATATTAGCATGGCTTAACCTCACAATCGACGAGTATCCCTTATCGTCAAAATACTCTTGTCTATTTATTCACCGCGTAGTAAAAAATTGATAATTAGTTCAATACCATAGATAAAAATTGTGATCTTAATCACGTTATAATTTTTTTATAGTGCCGCAAAGGCCCCTTTTTAAGGGTAAAATCCTTGCCGACAAACAGGGTATTAATTTTTTACTGACTGTTACGATCTTGTGGGACTCAATTTTTCGCGTTTTACATCCTCGATGAGCAAATAATAATGAAATATAAATCACTGATAGCCGCCACAGCATTAGCCACGACCGTAGCAACCTCCGCTTGGGCAGATGATTCTTCTGAATACCTTTCAGATTGGTGGCACCAAAGTGTCAACGTTGTGGGAAGCTACCACACGAGGTTTGGCCCTCATCCTAATAACGATATCTACCTAGAATATGAGGCCTTTGCTCATAAAGATTGGTTCGACTTTTATGGTTATATCGATGTTCCTAAATTTTTTGGCGTCGGGAACGCAAACGATGTCGGTATCTGGGATAAAGGCAAAGGTTCGCCACTCTTCATGGAAATCGAACCTCGCTTCTCCATTGATAAGTTAACTGATACTGATCTCAGTATCGGCCCGATCAAACAGTGGTATTTCGCCAACAACTATATCTATGATATGGGGCCTAACGATAAAAATCGCCAAAACACTTGGTACATGGGGTTAGGAACTGATATCGACACCGGCACGAAGCTCTCACTTTCGTTAAACGTCTATGCTAAGTACCAATGGGAAAACTATGGTGCGGATAATGAAGATAGCTGGGACGGCTATCGTTTTAAAGTGAAGTATATGTACCCGATCACAACGCTTTGGGGCGGTAATTTAGCCTATATTGGTTTTACCAACTTCGATTGGGGCTCTGATCTCGGTAATAACAGCACCGTACGGACCAAAAACTCTATCGCTTCTAGCCATATCTTAGCCCTGAGCTATGCGCATTGGCATTACTCTTTCGTCGCCCGTTACTTCCATAACGGCGGCCAATGGGAAGGCAGTGCTGATCTGGGCGGCTCGCGCACCAACAATACTGGCTGGGGTTATTACCTTGTCGCGGGTTATAGTTTCTAATTGCTAACCCCTTTCTTGAAAACCACCCTTCACGGGTGGTTTTTTTATCATCATTCTACAGAAATTACTGATCCTGCTGGTCAACTTACTTTATGCTGGATAAACATGGGAACTCATCCTAATTAAAAAAATAATTTTTACTGCAAACAGACTGTGAATGGAAACCTGCTAATGACTGTTGATTATGCTGTACCTCCGCCCTCCACCATCGCCGCCCGTATTGATGCATTACCTGCTTCGCGTCCGCTCTGGATCTTTATTAGCCTTTTAGCTCTCGGCGGTTTTTTTGAACTCTTTGACCTATTTGAAACCGGTTACATCAGTAGCGGGTTAGTCGCAGATCATATTTTTCATGTGGGCCAAGAGGGGCTTTTGGGGATCTCCGATCAGGCCGCTTTCGCCTCCGTGACCTTTCTGGGCTTATTCGTTGGCGCAAGTCTCCTCGCACCGTTCGCTGACCGATATGGCCGACGATTAACCTTTATGTTCGCACTCGGTTGGTATGGCTTTTTCTCGCTACTTATGGCATTTCAGCAAAGTAGCGAAGGAATATTATTATGTCGTTTTTTAGTCGGGATTGGACTTGGCGTTGAGTTAGTGACCATCGACACTTATCTCGCGGAGTGGACCCCTGCTCGCCTAAGGAGTAAAGCCTTTGCTTTTGCTTTCTTTGTGCAATTTCTCTCAGTACCTGCCGTTGCACTCCTTTCATGGTGGCTAATTCCTCAACAATGGTTGGGTATGGCAGGATGGCGATGGGTAATTATTATTGGCGCATTGTGCTCACTCATTGTTTGGCTGGTCAGACGACAACTTCCTGAATCACCCCGTTGGTTGATGGAAAAAAATCAAGTTCAAGCGGCTCATCGCATTATGATGGAGATGGAGAAACGCTGTGGTGCGCTAATTAATACTGAGCTACCGCTTCCCTCTTCTCAAAGTAAACCCAAAGGAAAGTTTCGCGATATTTGGTCAGCGAAATGGCGCAAACGCACATTTATGTTGATGGTGATGAATTTCTTTCAAGCTATTGGCTTTTTTGGCTTTGGTAACTGGCTACCGACTCTGCTATCCGGAAAAGGAGCGTCCCTATCACACAGCTTGGGCTACTCTTTTTTGATTACGCTAGCCTATCCCTTAGGGTCACTGCTTTGTTCACTTTATGCCGATAAATTTGAAAATAAGTGGCAGATTGTTGCGGCATCATTGATGACGGTAATTTGTGGAACAGGCTTCGCCTTAACCCACCAGTCTTGGCTGATGATCGTTTGTGGTTTTCTGATCACCTATTCTAATGCTTGGTTAACCTACAGCTACCATGCGTATCAAACAGAGATCTTTCCAACAGCCATCCGCGCTCGCGCGGTCGGTTTTTGCTACTCCTTCAGCCGCCTTTCCACCGCCCTCAGTAGCCTACTAATTGGAGTTATTTTGACCTCAGCTGGTAGTAGCGCCGTGGTATTATTTATCGTCTTTAGTATGTTAATGGTCGTACTATCAGTTTCAATTTACGGCCCAACCACCCGCGGGAAAGACTTGGAAGATATTTAAAAAAAAACGCGGTAACCCTCAGGATTACCGCGTTTTTATGATTGAAAAACGATTATTGGCGTTTTTCTAGGATTTCAATGCTATGACTTCCCTGCTGACCCTTTACATCATCTTGTTTACGGATCTTCGCTACATCACTGGCGGATACTGTTGATGATTGCGTATTCCCCCAACTAGTGCGTACAAAGTTAACTAAGTCAGCAACCTGCTGATCGTTCATCCGCCAACCAAAAGCAGGCATAGTGATCGTGGAAGGTGCCCCTGCAACTGCCGGTAAGCGTGCACCCGTTAAGATGATATGAATCAGCGAAGTAGGGTCGTCAGCTAAGATAACTGGATTACCCTTCAGTTGTGGGAAGAAGCGTTTGTAGCCAGTCCCATCAGTCTTATGGCAAGCCGCACAGCTATCAACATATTCACTGGCTCCCGGTTGCTGATCATTACCTTTCCACAGCGCCTTCGCGACAGTATCGTCTGCAGTAAAGGGTTTTTGATTAGGATTTTGCGGAGCCAAGGTTTTCAAATAGCGCGCAATAGCCGTGATATCCGCATCAGTCAGATATTGAAGACTATGCTCGACAACATCGGTCATCCCCCCAAAGACAGCAGTTTGGTCATTACGACCATAACGGAGGAATTGCTCAAGATCTTGCTGACTCCAGCGCCCCAGCCCGTCACGATTATCACCACGCAAGTTACTAGCTGTCCATCCATCAATCGGTGAGCTGCTACCAGCAAGATACGTAGTGTTATCTTGTCCATTAAGCACTTTCTCTTGCATGGTGATGCTACGTGGTGTGTGGCAAGCACCGCAGTGCGCTAAGCCTTCAACCAAATAACGACCACGATTAATACTTGCGTCATCCTGAGAGGTTGGCTCAAAAGCTTTCACTTCCGGTGCAAACATCTTGCGCCAAATCGCAAGCGGCCAACGCATCGACAGCGGCCACGGGATATCGGTCGCTTTATTCGCTTGATCGACGGCCGGAACGCCCTGCATGAAGTAAGCATACAGCGCATGCATATCTTCATCGCTCACCACTGCATAGGAAGGATAAGGCATAGCCGGATAAAGTGTATCACCGGTTTTAGCTATCCCTTGACGGACAGCCTTCTGGAAGTCGTCATAGCTGTAATCACCAATCCCCGTCTGCTTGTCTGGCGTGATATTCGTACTGTAAATCGTACCAATCGGCGTTGCCATCGCCAGTCCACCGGCAAAAGGTTTCCCCCCTTTCGCAGTATGACAAGCAACACAGTCACCGGCTCGCGCTAAGTACTCACCTCGTTTCACCAGCTCAGCCGAGCTTTCGGCTAACGCACTAAAAGAAACGAACGCTAACACTAGTGTTAAAAAAGTCTTTTTCATTCGCCTCTCCTTATGCCTGAACCAGTGGGCCTGGGTTCTTGAGATAGACCTCACGAATGGTTTTCGCGGACCAATAGGTCAGGGCGGCAACCAATCCAGTTGGGTTATAACCAAGTCCTTGTGGGAACGCTGAGGCGCCCGGGACGAAGACGTTATGCACGTCCCAGCTTTGCAGGTAACGGTTAATGGCACTGGTCGAGGGATTTTCACCCATGATAGCGCCACCATTCATATGGGTTGTCTGATAGGAGGTGGTATCGAAATGCGCACCCTCTTTTTTCGCTGCCCCTAAGATCGCTTTCGGGTTCATGGCTTCGGCAATTTTATGCATCTTTGACACCATAAACTGGGCCATTTTGATATCGTTCTCTTGCCAATCAAATGTCATGCGAAGCAGCGGCTGCCCATGGATATCTTTGTAGTTAGGGTCGAGGTCTAAATAGTTATTGCGGTATGACTGGTGGGCTCCATGGGCATCCATTGAGACATGGTGAGTGTAAGTATCCGCGACAGCGGCTTTCCACTCGCTTCCCCATGCTGGTGTACCCGCTGGCACGGGAAGCCCAGAAATCGGTTTCACGCCAGCTTGGTTTACCCAGAAAGGCGATCCACCAACAAAGCCGTGCGGCCCATGGTCGAAGTTATCAGCATTGAAGTCATCAATAGCGACCCCTGCACCACCAGCTCCGATGAACGGATTGGTCGTTGTGTTCTTATCGAACAAGGCTTTAAGGGTCGACATGTTTTGATAAGCAAAGTTACGACCAACCACCCCTTCATTAGTGATCGGGTTGTAGGGCTTACCAATACCGGACAATAACATCAAGTGAACGTTGTGGAATTGGAATGCAGAAAGAATCACTAAATCAGCAGGTTGGATCTGTTCACGACCTTGTGCATCGACATAAGTGACACCTGTTGCGCGCTTTTTATCGTCGGTCAGGTTAACTTTCAGGACATAGGAGTCGTTACGCAGCTCAAATTTAGGCTCTTGGCGAAGCGCAGGTAAAATATTGACGTTAGGCGAAGCTTTAGAGTACATGTAACAGGCATAACCACTGCAATAACCGCAGAAGTTACAAGGTCCCATTTGCGCACCGTAAGTATTGGTGTAAGGCCCAGAAGTGTTTGCTGAAGGCATGTCATACGGATGATAACCAACCGCTTCGGCAGCTTTATAAAATAGCTGTGCCGAATAAGTTCTTTTCTGGGCGGGCAATGGGAAATCTTGCGAGCGATCCCCCGCAAAAGGGTTGCCCCCTTTATCTTTCCCCACAACGTTACCTTTAATCGACCAAGCGGTACCTGAAGTGCCAAATACTTTTTCTGATTGATCAAAGAAGGGTTCTAGTTCGTCGTAAGTCACACCAAAATCTTGGATCGTCATCCCTTCAGGGATAAAGTTTTTACCATAGCGTTCTTCGTAATGGCTACGCAGGCGTAATTCCGCTGGATCGACCCGAAAATGAACGCCCGACCAGTGCAATCCTGCGCCACCCGTTCCCGTACCGGGTAAGAACGCGGCTAGCTGACGATAAGGCACAGCAGTTTGCGAAGGATTGTGACGAATAGTGACGGTGCTTTTCGATAGGTCTTGGAAAAGTTTTTTACGAACGTTATAAGTCAATTCGTCTATCGATTGTGGGTAAGCGCCATCGGGATAGGTATCACGATGTGGACCACGCTCCAGTGCGACCACGTTTAGGCCCGCTTCGGTTAATTCTTTAGCCATAATCGCTCCCGCCCAACCGAAGCCGACGATTACCGCATCTACTTTTTTCTGTTCATTAGCCATAATTAACTTCTCTCACCCCGAATCGATACTGGTGGTAATGGATAGCGTTCACCGCGCTCCACCCAATCCATAAAGTCTGCACGCGCGCCTGGGAAATTAATTAATTTCCATCCCACCAATCCTTGGTTTCCACCATGAATAGGGTCGCTAAAGAAGCCTTCGCGGGTATTTTGCAGTAGGAATGAGAAGAAGGTTTTTGACGGCAGCTGTTGAAAGTTCACGTTGCCGCTTTCTAAGGCTTTAAGAAATTCAATTTGTTGCGCTGCGCTGAGATCCGCAAAAATCTTACCGTATTGCTGCTGGCTTTGATGATTCGCCTCGGCAATCCCCAGTCGATAAATTTGCTGCGGGACTAAAGGCAGCTGATAGCCAAACTCTTTATCCACATCGGGAGTGAAGGGCCCCTGCATGTACCAGTTTGAGCCAGTAGCATAGGGGGTATTCATTTGGCGATCGATATACTCGGGAACACCGGCTTCCAAAGCACCTGGGCCACGCTCATCTTTCGGGATCAGTTGCGTTACCGCAGCCGTAATAAATGCGAACTCTTCAGCTGTAAACCAAGAGGGCTGGTAATCCCTTGCCTGTGAGTGGGCTGAGCCAGTGTTATCTGCGGCTAAGACACTTCGACTTTCTAGTGCCCCTATTCCTGCTGTTCCGACAGCCATGGCTGGCGCGATAGCGATAGTTCTCAGCAGAAAATCACGGCGAGACTGGCCGTTTTTTTGTTCTGACATGACATTGCCTTAATACTGCAAATAATGCAGCATGAAAAATTGGAAGATAGCGTGACGGTCTTGTTCGGTAACACTGTCAAATTTTTATAAGGTGGTTACCGGTAACAATTAAATTGTAACACAGTTAAGTAACATCAAAAATCATATCTACTTATTTTTTGTGACTAGATTTAACATCTTGTCATCAGAATATGTTTTTAAATCGCCAGTAAGTTCTTTCTCCAGTCGGTTAAACTAGTATAGTCGTCGTAGGAGTAAATTTTCAGGGAGTTATCATGTTTAAGTGTTATTTCCCACGTCCACTGCTCTTTTTCATTAGTGCAGCCATTTGGAGTTTGGTCGTGGTCCTATTTTGGTTCGGTGTCGCCGCACAGCTGCCAACCCATTTCCCGTCACTCGCCAAGGGATTTCTTTCACCATTGCCGACAACTGTCGCGCGGTTCTGGCAACTCAGTTACCTCTGGTTCTATCTCTATTTCTGGGCAGCTGTCGCCCTTTTTGCCGTGGTATGGCGTTTGATTGATAACCATCCTTGGCAACGTTGGTCCGTTTGGGGATTGGCTCTCATCATTTTTTCAACGTGGTTTAGTGTGCAAGTTGGGGTGGCGATCAATGCCTGGTATGCTCCCTTTGGCGACCTTATCCAAAAAGCCCTTGGTAAAGCTGGGTCGGTAAAAATTGAAGATTTTTATCAGCAAATCTATGCGTTTCTTGGTATTGCTTTAGTCGCCGTAGTAGTCGGTGTATTGAATAACTTCTTTGTCAGCCATTGGGTGTTTCGTTGGCGTACCGCGATGAATAACTTCTTTATGGCGAATTGGGGTAAATTGCGGCATGTTGAAGGTGCCTCCCAGCGGGTGCAAGAAGATACGATGCGTTTTGCTGATACCTTAGAGAGCTGGGGCGTGAGCTTATTGCAAGCAATTATGACGTTGATCGCATTTCTACCCATCTTGGCACAACTCTCCGTACACGTTAAATCGGTGCCGATTATCGGCGATATTCCCTATGCTCTGGTTATTATTGCCATTGTGTGGTCGCTGTTTGGGACAGCTTTGCTAGCGGTAGTTGGCATAAAACTTCCGGGACTCTCCTTCAAAAATCAACGAGTAGAAGCGGCCTATCGTAAAGAGTTAGTGTATGGTGAAGATGACGCAAGTCGGGCAACGCCACCGACGGTGAAAGCGCTTTATAATCAGGTGCGCTATAACTACTTTCGTCTCTACTTCCATTATCTCTATTTCAATATTACCCGTATTCTCTATCTGCAAGTCGATAATATTTTTGGCTTATTCGTTCTCTTCCCCGCGATTGTTGCCGGGACGATCACCTTAGGATTAATGAATCAAATCTCTAACGTGTTTGATCAAGTGCGATCATCGTTCCAATATTTGATCAATTCGTGGTCCACGTTAGTTGAATTGATGTCAATCTATAAGCGTCTTCATAGTTTTGAGATGATCCTCAAGGATAAGTCTCATCGTGACATCATCACTGATGCCTCAGACTCGTGAATGATAAAGGAAAGGTGAGATACCTCACCTTTTTTATCCCCTAATGAGGAAGAAGATAATGAAACGCGTTACTTCGGTTCTTGTGGCTTCGTTAATCACAGTAGGCTTTTCGTGCAGCGCCTTCTCTTTTGCCCAGACGATAAAAACCCTTAACATCAGTCAGATTCGCCCCACACAACCCGCGATTGGTGACGACGAAGTAAATTATAAAGTCGCCAAATTACAAAGTGATCATCAGGAGTTATTCGACGAATACTGTGAAGATATAGGAGCGAAAGGTGTTAAAACTTTCGATAACCAATCATCTCTCGCACAACCCTCTAGCTTTAGCTGCCTTGTGGCTCCCGGTACTGACGCGGAGGATGTAAAAAGCGCCGTTATTGCACCAGACCATCATGTTTACCTTACCGACGGCCACCACACGGTATCGACCTTTCGAGCGCTAGCTAATAATCAGGATTTTCCGTTCGTGGTCCGCATAACTGACGACTTTAGTCATCTAGCGTCGATGGACCTCTTCTGGAAAACGATGCAACAACAGCATTTGACCTGGCTTGAAGATCCACAAGGGCAACCAGTCACTCCTGCTCAGTTACCTCATCAGGTCAGTTTACAAGCCATGCAGAACGATCCTTACCGGTCAGTGGTCTATTTCTTACGTGGCATCGCCTATGATAAACCTGATCAAGCACCACCGTTCTTAGAGTTCTACCTAGGTAGCTGGCTTCGCTCTCAGCAGCCTGTGGATACTCAGCAGCTATCGACAAAAGCTGGCTATATGACTTATCTACAACAAGCCGCCACACGCTTAGTTGCCGCGCAAGGGAGTCAACATTCTACCGATAAAGCAGACTCTCCAACTTTATCGCAGTTAGGACAACGTAAAACCGTTAACGAGAAGAAGCTGGCTAAATTAGCCGAACCGGGCGGGAAGTTATCACTCTTGTTCAAAGAGTGATAACGGAAGAAAGGCCTCTTTATGAGGCCTTTTTCATTACAATGCGATACGTAAAACAGTATCTGGTTGCGTCGCCTCTTTTTCACGAGAAGAGGGTTGCTTAACACTGACATACAGGACATCTCCCTTATCGGAGAGTGCTAAGCTATTTGGCATGCCGTCCGTTTTAACGGTGCGTTTTACCTGATAGGTTTTCGTGTCGACAATACTGACGGTACCAGCTTTACGGTGCGTCACATAAAGCTCTTGGCGCTGCGCATTGAATAGAACACCCAAAGATTCAGGAACCTTAATGCTGGTTAAGACTTTATTTGTTTGGGTATCAATGACGATAACCTGCGGCTGTTTGAAATCCGCAATGAAGGCACGATGACCAGCGGTATCCAAGCTAACATTTAACAGCATATGTTCACCGGGTAAATCCAGCTTAGAGCGTTTTACAATGCTGTTATGTTGCGTATCGATTTGAATCCATTCTGCATCGGCATTGGAAAGGTACAGCGCATGTTGTGAGGCATCTAAAGCCAAGCCCGTCGCCATTTTACCCACACCGGTAATGGTTTTAATCACTTTTAGTGATTTACCGTCGAGTACCCACACCACGCTATCAGCCCCGACACCCGTCGCATAGACTTGATGTGTGGTCGGATCGACCGCAATCTCACGAATTTGTGGTGGTCTGAACGACTCAGTACGTTGACGGGTTTCTACCACTTGTTGAGCGATGATTTTCTTAGTTTGTAAGTCAATCGCGGTGATCGAACCATCGCGGGTGTTGCCGGTATAAAGAATATGCTGAGTATTGTCTATGGCAACGCCGAATGGCTTAAGCGGTTCTTTAATTATCTGCTCAGTCTTCAGATTTTGTGGATTGAGCACATAGACCGCACCGCCGGTCTCTTGTCGGCTACCTGCGCTGGCGACATAAAGTTGCTGTGAGGATTGTCCATAAGCCAGCTCGTAAAGGCCTTTCGAAACAGGCTGAGTGAGAACCTGTCCTTCCTCGGCAAGAGCCCCTGCTGAAAAGAGTGCTGTCACCAATAATAGGGGACGAAAAAGAGAATTGCGTTGCATAATCATTACCTCTGTTATTGCGCAGTGGACCGCCAAACAGCGCCCTTAGCGCTTATCATGTTGAGAAACGCTAAGAGTGTAATAGATTTTTCAAATGATAAATATAATCATTTCGTTATTTATTTCCCGAGGCTAACAGTGCGGATCGAATAAAGCCCTTATGCTCGATTAATAGGGCTTGCGCCTGCTGAGCGGTTAAGTCAGCCAACAGCATCAGTATGGCGGTTTTACACTGCCCATGACAGGCTACGAGTGCCGCTTTAGCCTCTTCTACTCCACAGCCAGTCGCCTCAATTACGATATTTTTCTGCCGTTCAACCAGCTTCTGGTTAGTTGCTTCAACGTCTACCATTAAATTCCCAAACACTTTTCCGCTGCGGATCATTGATCCTGTCGTTAACATATTTAGGATCATTTTTTGCGCACTACCAGCCTTCAATCGAGATGACCCGGTCACTACTTCAGGCCCGACTACGGCGCTAAGCGCAATATCGGCAGACGCGGCCATGGGGCTCTGTGCATTACAACTGACGGCAATGGTAACCGCCCCACACTCTTTTGCCCAGGCTAGCGCCCCCATCACGTAAGGAGTACGACCACTAGCGGCGATGCCAACTAAAATATCTTGTGCAGTAAAGTTAATGGCCTGTAAGTCTTTAGCCCCTTGCTCTGCGTTATCTTCGGCATTCTCGACCGCTTGTAAAATCGCCTTATGCCCGCCAGCAATTAGTCCAATGACTTGTTCAGGGGAAGTCCCAAACGTTGGTGGGCATTCACTAGCATCTAGGATACCGAGTCGACCTGAAGTTCCCGCGCCGCTATAAATTAACCGTCCACCTTGTGCAAAAGCCGTGGTAATCGCCTCTACTGCTTGAGTGATTTCAGGCAAAATCGCCTCTACCGCAAGGGCTACTTTTTTATCTTCGTCGTTAATAACCTTGAGCATCTCGGCTGTCGATAGCTGGTCGATATTCTCACTCGCGGTATTGCGACCTTCGGTGACAAGATGATGGAGATTGAGGGACATAATCAAGCCTTATTGTGGACAAAAAAAACGGGAGTGATGACCGGGGTTCTCCCCTATCATGCACTCCCGATTGTTCAGTAATCAATAGTCAGTTATTTAGCGCGGGAGGTCCCCAGCATTTGCTGTTCGTAAGCCCGTGCTTTATTCACATCAAACTGTTTTTCCCAGCAAGAGATCACCAATACTGCTAGGGCATTACCGACCACATTCAATGCGGTACGCGCCATATCCATAATACGGTCAACTCCAGCAATAAAGGCTAAGCCTTCTAATGGGATCCCTACGCTACCCAGTGTTGCTAACAACACCACGAAGGAAACGCCCGGTACACCCGCAATCCCTTTAGAGGTCACCATCAAAGTAAGGACTAGAATGATCTGATGCGTCAAAGAGAGCTCGATACCGTAGAGTTGAGCGATAAAGATTGCCGCAATACTTTGATAAAGCGTCGAACCGTCTAAGTTAAAAGAGTAACCCGTCGGTACCACGAAGCTTGTGATCGATTTTGGCGCACCATAGGCTTCCATCTTCTCCATGATCCGTGGAAGAACGGTCTCAGAACTCGAGGTAGAGTAAGACAGAATGAGCTCATCTTTCAGTAGCCGCATCAGTGTCCAAATATTCAAACTACACATCTTCGCGACGCCACCCAAGATAACAAAGGCAAACAGCAAGATGGCGGCATAAACTAGTCCAACCAGCTTCGCCAGTGGATAGAGGGAAGCAAAACCAAAGTTAGCCACAGTCACGGTCAATAGCGCGAAAACACCGACCGGTGCATAACGCATGATCATGTTGGTAACTTTAAACATGGTTTCTGAGATCGAACGGAATACAGAGACCAGCGGATCGCGGTGTTCTGCAGGCAGTGATGATAAGCCCAAACCAAATAATACCGAGAAGAAGATAATCGCCAGCATGTCGCCATTCGCAAATGAGACAAAAATGTTTTGCGGAATAATCGACAGGATAGTGGTCACTAAGCTATGAGGCCCGTTCTGCACTTGTTGCGTCGTGGCTTCGTATTTTGAGATATCAGTCGTGGTTAACGCAGACATATCAATGCCGGTTCCTGGGTGGAACACATTGGCTAGTGTTAAACCGACCACGATAGCAATGGTGGTGATTACCTCAAAATAGATAATCGTTTTAAGGCCAATGCGCCCTAATTTTTTTGCATCACCGACTCCCGCAATACCAACGATGAGCGATGAAACAACGATCGGGATAACAATCATTTTGATCAAATGAATGAAGATGTCACCCGCAGGTTTTAACACATTGACCACCAGCCAATCGCGGCTGTCTGGTGCATTGTGGAGAATGCTTCCGGCAACAATACCTAAAATCAGTGCAATTAGGATTTGCCAAGCAAGAGTGATTTTGAAGCCTTTCATAGAATAGTGGTTTCCTCAGTCAAACTGCCTTTCACTCTTCAGTGACAAGAGAAGTACGCAGAAATAAAAATGCCAAAAATAAAACGGGCAAGTCTTTGATGTTTGTGTGCTAAAACCGCCTCCTGCGATTTTGTGTGCTATGTATTACCATTTTCTCTCTGCTGAGCGCAAGTTTTGATAAACATCGGATAATTCTCTTTTGATAACACATTATCGTATAAAGACATCAGCTTTTTATAACCCTATCTTCTAAAAGAAAAAATTTGGCTCGATAAAATGCGCACGTTTTGAAAAAAAATTTCCCAGACCTTGTAGGTTGCTAGGCATTTTCAATTGATTTTGCAAGAATGGTTGAGAATACCGATAAAATTGACGCCTCGGTAAATAATGATGCAATCCCGTGATCTCTGGCACATATCCCAAACAAATCACCGGCTTGGTCTTTTATCATGCATCTTTTCACATAAAATTAACAAAAAAGGAGACCTGTCATGAGCCAACCCATTACCCACCCTATTATGGATGCCATTGCTGCCAATACTCTGATAAACGAAGCACAGTATGCTGACCTCTATCAACAATCGGTGGACGACCCTTCTGCATTCTGGCAGGAGCAAGCACAGATCATTGATTGGATGACACCTTTTACACGTGTGAAAAATACAAGTTTTACACCGGGTAATATTGATATCCGCTGGTTCGAAGATGGGCAACTCAACTTAGCCGCTAACTGTTTGGATCGCCATTTGGCTGAACATGCTGATAAGAAAGCCATTATTTGGGAAAGTGATGACGGTACCGAAAGTCGCACCTTGACCTATCGCGAATTACATCAACAAGTTTGCCAATTTGCTAATGTCCTAACGTCTATGGGCATAAAACGTCAGGACGTGGTTGCGCTCTATATGCCAATGGTCCCTGAAGCCGCAGTCGCTATGCTCGCCTGCGCACGTATTGGCGCCATCCATTCTGTTATTTTTGGTGGTTTCTCACCGGATGCAGTCGCGGGGCGAATCATCGATAGCCAAGCAAAACTAGTGGTCACTGCTGACCAAGGGTTGCGTGCAGGACGCCCCATCCCATTGAAAAAGAACGTCGACGATGCCTTGGCAAATCCAGGCGTGACTAGCGTAAAAAACGTGATTGTCTATTCGCGTACCGGCCAATCGCCGAGTTGGCATGCGCCTCGTGATTGTTGGTGGCATGAACTGATGGCCGATGCGCCGATTGAACACAAACCGGTGGCGATGAATGCTGAAGATCCTTTATTTATTCTTTATACCTCCGGATCGACCGGTCAGCCAAAAGGGGTTCTGCATACCACTGGGGGCTACTTGGTTTATGCCGCGACCACCTTTAAATATGTCTTTGATTACCAGCCAGAGGATATCTATTGGTGTACCGCGGATGTCGGTTGGATCACAGGGCATAGCTACTTACTCTATGGACCATTAGCTTGTGGCGCGACAACCGTTATGTTCGAAGGCGTCCCAAACTGGCCAACCGCTTCGCGTATGGCAGAAGTAGTCGACAAATATCAAGTTACCATTCTCTATACCGCACCTACCGCGATACGTGCTCTGATGGCTGAAGGGGACAAAGCAATTCAAGGTACCGATCGCCGTTCACTGCGGGTTCTGGGATCGGTCGGTGAGCCGATTAACCCTGAAGCTTGGGAGTGGTTTTTCACCAAAATGGGTAACAGCCGCTGTCCTATCGTCGATACTTGGTGGCAAACCGAGACAGGCGGTTTTATGATTGCCCCATTCCCCGGCGCGACACCGTTGAAACCAGGCTCTGCCACCCGTCCTTTCTTTGGGGTAAAACCGGCTTTAGTCGATAATGAAGGTAATATTCAGGAAGGGGTTTGTGAAGGTAATTTAGTGATTACTGACTCATGGCCGGGTCAAGCTCGTACTCTGTTTGGCGATCACCAACGTTTTGAGCAGACATACTTTTCAACCTTCGTTAATACCTACTTTAGTGGTGATGGCGCTCGCCGTGACGAAGAGGGTTACTACTGGATCACCGGTCGTGTTGACGATGTATTGAACGTTTCAGGTCACCGTTTGGGGACTGCAGAAATAGAATCGGCATTAGTCTCTCATCCCAAAATCGCTGAAGCAGCCGTCGTCGGTATACCGCACTCAATAAAAGGCCAGGCGATTTATGCCTATGTGACCCTTAATAGTGGTGAAGAACCGAGCAGCGACCTCTACAGTGAGGTTCGTCAGTGGGTGCGTAAAGAAATTGGGCCTATCGCCACCCCGGACGTCCTCCACTGGGCCGAAATGCTACCTAAGACTCGTTCTGGTAAAATTATGCGCCGTATTTTACGCAAAATTGCCGCCGGTGATACCACTAACTTTGGTGATACATCGACCTTGGCCGATCCGGGAGTTGTCGAGAAGCTATTAGAAGAAAAGCAGAGTATTCAGCAACCCTAATACTTGAGGGTCACTGTTTGACAGTGACCCTTATTCTCAAAAAAGTAATCGAATAAAGGGGGCCAGTAGCACGGTCATTATCCCCGCTAACATCATGACTAAGCTTGATACAACCCCTTCCTCTGGACCCAGCTGATAGGCTTTTGCAGTACCGGCTCCGTGAGATGCAGCGCCTAAACTGGCTCCTTTTGCAATACTTTGTTTAATCATCAATCGCAGAAACAGAAAATCGCCGATTGCCATCCCGAACACCCCAGTAATTACTACAAATAAGGCAACGAGATCGGGTTGTCCGCCAACTTGTTTAGCCGCAGCGAGCGCAAAAGGGGTAGTGATAGAGCGAACCGCTAAACTGCGTTCGACCATTTCCGGTAACGAGAAAAGACGAGCTAACCAGACAGAGCTAAAAACCGCGACCGTTACCGCTGTCAATACACCAGCTCCGAGTGACATCCAATGCCGTCGAATCATCCCCAAGTTTTCATAGACGGGAACGGCAAAGGCTAGCGTCGCCGGACCTAATAACCAGATTAACCAATGGTTGTCACCGATATAATCTTCCCACGAGATAGGCGTCGTGAGTAGTAAAATAATTAATACTAACGGCGTGAATACTAAGGGCATTAACAGTAGTAAGCGCCAACGTCGGTAAAGACGTTTATTAAGGTAGTAGATGATGACAGTCAAGACTAAGCAGCCGATATTTACGAGCATACTACTCATCATTCGCCCCTAACTTACGTTGTGCACGGTTCATCTCAAAACGAAATACCCGCTCGACCACAAAGCCGGTCGCAGCTAAAACCATAATAGTGCTCAAACCGATCACCGCGACAATTTTCCACCCTTCGCTCCGTAGCAAAGGACCATAATTGACCACTGCCACGACCGCCGGAATAAAGAAAAGTAGCATCTCAGCTAATAGCCAATTCCCCCCCGCACGAACCCACTTTACTGGGACAATACGTAGCATAATAAGCAGCAGCAAAATACCTAAGCCGATAACATTCGCGGGAAGAGGGAGATGGAAAAGATTAACCAGCAAGCCGGCTAAGAGGTATAGACCGATATAGATACAGAGTTGCAGCGGAATTTGCCACAACGAATCGGTTACCAACTTTTGGCGTAAGCGGCGCCATAAAGTGGACATTCGGGTGCCTCGTTATCTTTAAGTAAAAAAATCAGTATATAGAGAGGGGCGGTAACAGTGAAATGAATAAAAATTATCGTCCATCATTAAACATCCCCCATCTCGAGAGGTGGGGGACAGAGGATCACTCTTCTTTTTCGATAAGGAGTGCTTCTAGCAGGTCTAAATCGCGTAGGAGTTTACGCATAGATTCATCGGATATCTGCTTGGTCGCCCGAAGGTGGTAAACTTCTGCACGCTCAGCACGCAGAGCATTAAGTCGCAAACGCCTCTCCAGATTTTCCATAAACATAGCCTGTTCGACATCGTCTTTATCATCTAATCGCCGACGTAAATGGCCAATCACTCGAGAGCTGACTTCTTTTAAAACCTCCGGATCGATATTCTCATTAGTATCTTTCGCTAAACGCTCTTCCATCTTATACAGGCTATCAATCCCTGATTTAGCCATGATGGAGCGGGCTTTACGTAATTCTCTTCCCGTTTCACCTTTATCGATACCCGAGACGCCCTTAAGCAATACCGGTAAAGTAACGACCCCCGCTAATAGTGAAAAGAGTATCACTCCCGTAGCAAGGAAGACTAATTCGTAGCGCGCTGGAAAGTTTTCACCGTTCGGTAAGAATAGTGGAATGGATAAAACACCCGCCAGGGTAACTGCCCCTCGAACACCCGCGAAAGTTGCCACGAGTAACTCCCTTACTGAGTAGTTACTAAACTCCATTGGACGTTTCTTAAGTAAGCGTTTACTAATCCTCTGCATAAGGAATAACCAGCCGAAACGTACCACGATCAAGGCTAAATAGATCATAGCGACCGCAAATAACAGAATCCAAATATTTACGTTGTTATCGACTTCAGCCTCGGTAAGTGTGGTTTGTAAAATTCCGGGGAGCTGTAAACCCAGCATCAAAAACACCATGCCGTTAAAGACGAACTCAAGCATTTGCCAAACACTATTTGCCCGTAAGCGCATCGCTAACGGGGCTTGGCGGATTATCCCAGAACGGCTGATGGTCATCCCTGCGGCCACGGCCGCAAGAATCCCCGATGTACCAAGGTGTTCAGCGATGAGATATGAAGCGAAAGGGAGTAGCATTAGCAATACCGTTTGCGTCGCCGGGTCATCGCCACTCCAACGGCTAAACAGACGAAGCGATTTACCATAAAGCCAACACACCACGACCCCGGCCAGTAATCCACCGAGTGAGACTTTTAAGAATTCGAGCGAGGCTCCCGACCAGGTAAATACCATGGATCCCATAGCCACCGCGATGGCAAAGTTTAGGGAGACCAGACCCGAGGCATCGTTCATTAAAGCTTCGCCTTGAACGATCGACATAATTTTTTTAGGAATCCGCCCTTCGCCCACTATACCTGATAATGCCACGGCATCGGTTGGGGAGAGTACTGCGGCCAGAGCAAAAGCAGGAATTAAGGGAACTCCTGGTATCGTCCAGTGAATAAGATAGCCAATTCCCACGACAGTAATCAGGACTAATACTAAGGCTAATCCAATGATTTCCCGCCCATGGTGTAGGAATTCATTAATCGGGGTTTTCCAACCATCGGAAAAAAGTAAAGGCGGGATAAACAGAACTAAAAAGAGTTCAGGGTCAAAATTGACGTGTAAACCAAAACTTGGCCATCCCAGCAACGCACCGGCAATAATTTGCACTAACGGCAAGGGGATTTGAAAGGGAATGATACGAGCCGCAACACCAGAGAGCGATACCACCAGCGTCATAATCAATATGGTGAAGAAAATTTCCATGTTTTCCTTGTAACCTTTCCAGAAGACAAAAAACCTATTAGCAACAACAGGCTCACTCATTTATTTACAATACACCCTACACCTTTAACGTGGCGTAAAAAACGTGCTTAACCAAAAAGAATCTATCGACTTCTTCTGATTATAGATTACGACTTTGTTGAGCCTACCAGCTCTTTAGCCTTCCCCTCAGAAGAAAGCTCTGAATCAATCGTCTCCTGCTCTAAGAGAACCGCTCCCTTACCTTGTGTAGCTAAATGGTCGTCGGCATTACGTAAAGGGCAATCGCGCATAGAAAGGCAACCACAGCCAATGCACCCATTAAGGTCATCTCGTAGTCTAATCAACGTTTCGATACGCTTATCCAACTCATCACGCCACTGCGCAGTAAGCTGTTCCCACTCCTTAGCAGAGATACGTTTATCTGGAGGGTAACTTGCTAAATTTTCGCTAAGGGTGGCCAAAGGTAGGCCGATGCGCTGAGCGATTTTGATAATCGCCACTCGCCGTAACACGTCACGACTATAACGTCGTTGGTTAGCGGCATTACGTGTACTCGCAATGAGCCCTTTTGTCTCGTAAAAGTGCAGCGCAGAGACGGCAACCCCGCTCCGCTTCGCGACCTCCCCTGGGGAAAGTCTTGATTTTAATTGAGATCGTTCTTTTTTCATTTTTAAGCTTTACCTCAAGTTAACTTGAGGAATTATACTTTAAAAACTTGTTCGAGATCACATTATGTGATGACTAACCAGAGGAATAACGTCAGATGCAAAAAGAAATCATCATTTCACTCACCGAGTGGATCGATCAAAATCTCGGGAATAATCTTTCGATTGATGAAGTTGCCGCCAAATCTGGATATTCCAAATGGCACTTACAAAGAATGTTCCGTGCAATGACGCGTCAGACACTTGGCGACTACATCCGTGACCGACGCTTAGCAAAAGCCGCAGAAGCTTTATGCGTTAGCCAACGCCCAGTCTTTGATATCGCGCTACAATATGGCTACGAATCACAGCAGACGTTCTCTCGAGTGTTCCGCCGTAAATTCGATCTTACCCCCACGGCCTATCGTCATTCTCAACGCTGCCGTACCTTACCTAATTTTAGTAGTGTCGGATCGTTATCCTAGTGTTAATGTTCTCAATCTTTACCCTTTTGTGCTAAGGCTCGTTAACAACGGCGAGCCAATATTACTAATTATTTAACTTACCCTTCAAATCTGGCACTTCTTTGTCTATAATGTGAGCTAAATCACACTTTATCTCACTCTCTCGTTGTCTGTTAAATCAACAACGGGTGCTCCTTTAGTTAACAATGAGGAACGACAATGAGCGCTCTCGCGACAAGCTTGATTGTTATGCGTTGGGGCTTGCTAAGTGCAGGACTAATGTACATGGCTAGCATCATGAAAATTAAATGCCAGCAAAACAGCCTTAAGACAGCCAGTGCTGTGTTTACAGGGGTAGGCCTCTTCACTTCTTGCTGGTTTGTGACGGGACTTCTTGGAATCGATTTCAGTTTGCAACATTGGCAATCTATGGCGAATATCGCAACAGATGCCTTCAACTATGCATTACAACAATCTCCAGATATCTTTATCCCAAACAACTTCTAATCGTTGTTATGAGCATGGGAAGCAACACCTTAATAAGCTCAGGTAACGCTTCCCCTCGCTTCTCTCTCTCATCATCCTCTCCCCTTTATCCCAGAATAAGCCGAATAAATTTTTATCCAAGCTCTGGAAAGGGTATTGGTAAATCGCCGTACCTTGATCATTGGCAGTCGGTGATTCAGCGTAAGTATGCTTAACGACTACACTATGACCAACCCTGATTATTCCTAACTAAATGCGGTCTATCGTATCGACATTCATGGTCTTATCCGCTATTTCATAAGCTATAGGCGATGTTTATCTAGTAGTAGGCGAAAAACTTTGGCATAGCCTTTGACATGTTATGCTTCGAGAATAAACATGGGCGTAAGATGATTTTTCTTCAATGGTTTCTTCACACCGATGGCGGTACTCAGCCCATAAAAAAACCCCGAATAAATCACTTTATTCGAGGCTTTTAGCGTCAATAGACATCACCCTAGCTGGGCGATACCAATCTATTACTTCGCGTCAGGAAGTTTATACGCAATGATGTAATCGCCCATGGTTGATCCGAATGAACCATGACCACCAGCATTAATCACGACATATTGCTTGCCATCCACTTCATACGTCATCGGCGTTGCTTGTCCACCCGCTGGTAGACGTGCTTGCCATAACAATTTACCGTCATGCACACTGTAGGCACGCAGGTAGTTATCTAATGTTGCAGCAATAAAGAAGACGTTACCTGCTGTAGTAATTGGTGCACCCAGCATTGGGGTACCCACTTTCAGCGGTAGAGGAATCGGCGAGCTATCACGGATGGTGCCGATACGTTTCTTCCAGATGATTTCGTGGTTTTGCAGGTTAACCGCAGAAACGAAGCCCCATGAAGGTTCCATACATGGCAGACCGAATGGTGACAGGAACGGATTTAGCTCTACGCCAAACTTCGCACCGTATTGGTGTTGCAGACCCGCTTCGCTACCTGACCCTTTAGCCCCTTTCTCATCCGGTTCCATTGGGTTGTTTGGACCACGAGGAATCAGTTTAGAAACAAACGGCAGTTGCATTGGGTTAGTAATTGCAAACTGTTTATCGGTGTTCACGGAGATACCGCCCCACTCGAACATCCCTAAGTTACCCGGGAACACTAGGGTCCCTTGAACAGAAGGAGGAGTAAACGGACCTTCATAACGTAGACGGTGGAACATGATTCGACAGATCATCTGGTCGAACATGGTCGCGCCCCACATTTTCTTATCTGTCAGGTGCGCCGTTGGGCGGTAGCTGAATTCAGAATAAGGTTGGGTCGGCGACAAGTGGTCACCTTCTGCTGCACCTTGTGGTACTGGATGTTCGTTTGCAGGGACAACAGGTTTTCCTGTAACACGGTTCAGAACAAAAATGTCACCGGTTTTTGCTGGAGCATAGATAACCGGTACAGTATTACCTTGTTGATCTTTAATATCAGCTAAGGTTGGCTGTGCCGGAACATCCATATCCCACAAATCGTGGTGCACTGTTTGGTAGAACCAAGCCAGTTTACCGGTTGAAGCATGTAACGCTAAGATACCAGTCGCAAACTTCTCTTGGTCTGGAGTACGGTTACCGCCCCAGATATCAGGAGTACTGACACCCATTGGGATGTAAACGATATCTAGTTTTGCATCATAAGCTGAAGGCGCCCATGAGTTTGGTGAGTTTGGCGTGTAGCTTTCACCATCTGCAGGGATAGCATTCGGATCTTTAGCACCTGGATCGAAGGCCCAAAGCAGTTGTCCGGTATTGACATCAAATCCACGAATCACACCTGAAGGCTCTTTCGTCGATAAGTTATCGGTGACCGCACCCGCAATAATAATCACTTTATCAGTGATAATTGGCGGAGAGGTTGGCTCATAGCCACCCGGGTATGCATGAGGTTGCTTGTGCTGTAAGTCGATTTCGCCGTTATTCGCGAAGTCTTTACAAACCTGACCGTTTTCCGCATCCACCGCAAACAGACGACCATCGTTTACAGGTAATAGGATACGACGTGAACACGCAGCAGGTTGGCTACCGTTAGCAGGTGTGGCAGAAACTTCGTGGTAAGAAACGCCACGACAAGTCATATGCTGGAAAGTTGAATCGTATTTAATCTTCGGATCAAAACGCCACTTTTCTTTCCCCGTCGCGGCATCCAGAGCAATAAGAATCTGGTGTGCAGTACAGGTATAAAGCATGTTACCGACTTTAATCGGAGTAGATTCGTTGGTGATCTCACCTGGGTCATCAGCACGCTTCAAATCACCGGTACGGAATGTCCAAGCAACTTGGAGATCTTTGACATTTTGCTCATTGATTTGCGTTAATGGCGAGTAACGTACGCCGTCTTGAGTACGCGCATACGCTGGCCAATCTTGCGCAGCCACGCTTGGCGTAGCAATAGCGTCGTTATTAACGTGTAAGGTGCCATCGATTTCTTGTGGGTCTTTTACCACAAAACTCGCACCGACCATCAGCAGGTTAACAATAACACCGACTGCCATTGCAGTACGTGGCGTATTCCCCGCGTTAGGACGAGAAATTTGACGATAGACGGGTGGTAGTAACATCCAGATACCGAACAGGGTCCAGATACCTAAACGTGGAGCCAGCGCCCAAAAGTCAATACCACACTCAACGTATGACCAAATCGCAGTAGCGATAAGGATCAAGGCATAGACGAAAAACGCGCCACCTTTACGTTTAGCCAGCTGCGCAGTGAAAAGCGCCATGACGAGACCGGTAATCAGATAGTAGCTACTACCACCGATTGCCAATAAGTACCCACCACCAATGATTAACCATAAGCAGCAGAAGAGAGAGAATAATAACGTAATGAGACGTAAGCCTCTGCGTTCCCTAGACATCGAAATCTACCTTAAATAAACCGCTATTTTAAAATGTAAAAATCGGAGCAATAAGACCGCCCTAAAGCAGGAAATTTATATTTTTAATTACTCACGTCGAATGAAGCTTGCCGCACCAATCTCCGATTTTTCACATTCACCTGCGATGAAAAATTCGCCAACTTGTAACCAATGTTTACGAGATCTTCATAACGACGGTTAGTATGGCTTATTAATAAAAAATTTCTATACAAAATATGATTAATCGCACAGTTCATTGACATTTTTTATGAGGCAACAGCTAAAAATTTAACATTCACTCTACAAAAAGGAGGTAAAAGCATGAAAAAAACACTCTTTATAGCGCTAGGTTCTAAAGGACTTAAAACGATCGCTGTGAGTTTACTGCTAACAGGCTGCCAGTCTTCGGCCATTTCTTTATTACATGGCGCAATGGAAAATCAGACGACCAAAAAAAATGTTCAAGCGTTGCGTGACTATGCAGACAAGAATGTTCAACATGATTTAAGAATTACCAGCAATTTACGCTATGGCGACTTGCCTAGTTCAAAAATGGATATTGTCACGCCCACAACTCAAACTGGATATCCCTTACCCGTCATCGTATTAGTGCACGGCGGAGGCTGGGTCGCAGGGAGTAAAGAAAGCATGTTGGCCTACGCTAGGCTTCTGGCTGATCGCGGATTTGCAGTAGTGAATGTCGAGTACGATTTGGTACCTTCCGCAGCTTTCCCTACTCAACTTGAACAACTTAATCAAGCCTTGCAAGCACTCAAGTCTACTCATCATCAAAAACTAGACCTTAATCGCCTTTTTCTTAGTGGTGACTCTGCCGGTGCGAATATTGTCAGTAACTATGCGGCTCTGCTTAACTCTCCCACGTTACAACAGCAGCTGGCGATCCCCCCTGCTATCCAATCTCACCAGCTTAAAGGCTTAGTCTTACACAGTGGAGTCTATGATATCGCGAGTTTATATCAAAGTGGCCAGAAGCTCCCTTGGACTATCCGCTGGATTATGCAAGAAGTATTAGGCGCTTATAGTGGCGAGAAGCCCCCTAGCCTAAGAAAACTTTATGCGATGTCGGCGACGCCTTGGTTGACGACCCACTATCCTCCAATTTGGATTAGCGCAAGTGATAATGATTTACTGACCCAAGGGCAATCACGTCCCTTTATCCAGCGCTTAGAAGCACTCAAGGTTCCAGTTGAGGCTCATATTTATCCAAAGCAATGGCCTGAGCCACTTAACCATGACTTTGAGTTCAGCATGCAATATCGCGCGAGCCAGCAGGTGTTGGATAGCTCAGCTGACTTTGTTCGTCGCTACTCTGAAAAACAGTAAATGCTTACTAACATTTAAGTCAGCTGGAGCACACTGAGTAGCTGCTCCAACGATTGAACAGGCTCTTTGTAAGATAGGATTTCAGATGAAGATGAGTGTAAAGGTGAACCCTGTAGGCAGAAATCCGCGACACAGCGATAGCGCTCAAGTCCGTCCAATAAACCTAAGGGTACCCAGTGATAGGGTATTTTTGAGAGGGGGTTAGGAACCGTGCTCCCGCATTGCTGACAAAAGTCGTTACGATAACCGGTCTCTTTCTTCCAAGAGTGAATACTCGCTTCGCCTGTAAGCCATTCAAAATCGGTAGTATGCACCAAGGTTGCATAATTTGATTCGGTACCCGTTTGTCGGCGACATAAAGAACAATGGCAACGATAGAAAAGTGTTGGACTATAGGATAAGGTAAATTTTATTGAACCGCATAAACAAGAGCCTTGCATGGGTGCCTCATCATGTAATGGTGGAAGTCATCAAGAAACTCAAAATTAAATGACGGTGCAGTGTAAGGCTCTGAAGGCCTCACTATCAACTTCTATTTAGTGATAGCGAGCACTAACAAACTTAGTCTCAGGGGGAGTTCTATCCTATCGCGGGGCGGTCAAATTGCTAAGGAAATAAAATGACATCACTACGTGCCACCTTACTGGGAGTCTTAGCGATTTTGCTGTGGAGTACCATTGTGGGACTTATGCGGGAAGTGACGTTTAATTTTGGCCCCTTAGGAGGTTCAGCCCTTGTCTATACTGGGGCAAGTATATTGTTAGTACTTACTATCGGATTTCCTAAGTTGAACACTTTCCCAAAAACGTATCTCTACATAGGTACCCTACTTTTCGTCGCTTATGAGATATGTTTATCACTTTCCTTAGGCTTTGCCACTTCCAATATACAGGCAATACAAATTGGCCTGATTAATTATCTTTGGCCAAGCATGACGCTACTTCTTGCCGTGGTACTCAATGGACAACGTCCGAGATTGTTAATGCTAGTAGGTATTGCGATTAGCATGTTTGGTATTAGCCAAGTCCTCGGACAAGGACAAGGTAACTTGTGGCAATCAATGTTAATTAATCTCAGTGAGAATCCATTGAGCTTCGCTCTCGCCCTCTCCGGTGCAATAATATGGAGCCTATATTGCGTTTTAACGAAGCGAATCGCTAACGGCTGTAATGGTATTACCCTTTACTTTATCCTGACTGCCCTCGCCTTATGGTGCGGCTTTATGTTCACGCCGCAACCTAGTTTACATTTTACCACGACAGGAGTCGGCGCATTATGCTTACTCGCCTGTGCGATGGGCCTAGGTTATGCGGCGTGGAACACCGGTATTTTACACGGTAACATCAAGCTTCTGGCCACGCTCAGCTACTTTATCCCTGTAATTTCAAGCCTATTTTCAAGTGTTTGGTTAAGCCAACCGTTGAATGGAATATTCTGGATCGGAGCTCTTTTAGTGTGTGGAGGATCGTTGGTGTGTTGGGTAGGGGGAACCCTGACCAAATAAATCGACCTTGAACATATGATAAAGACGAATACGGTTTTATATTGAGTAGTACCCGATTAATACAATGACCTGTAGCGTTGAGAAATCATCTACTTTTTCAAATTAAGTAGTGATGACAAACACAGTGAATTCAACTTGATTCGTTTACTATCGGTTAACCACCCCCATTTATTAAAATATCTGATCGCCGAAAACACATGGTAAATTAGAAATTTTAGACTCTTTTGGGACTTAGCTTGAGCAACGTGAATTATTGTAGAACCTGGATAATATCTTACCGGTAACCCCGTATCACAGACGCGTCTACTCAAGTCAACATCTTCCATATACATAAAAAAACGTTCATCGAACCCCTTAACTTCATTTAACGCATGTTTGCTAATCAGTAAAAAACACCCTGATAAGGATGGAGCAAAGAATACCTTGTTATAATCAGCATCATGTAATTCGTACTCTTTGTTAACATTAGACGATAGGACTGAAAAAAAACGTCGAATAAACAGTTGATAAGGGCTAGGGAGTAATTTGCAACCGTATTGATTATTGCCGTTTGGATAAATGATTTTGGGTATTGCAAGACCTATTTTCTCTGCACAACTGAAATCGTACAGTTCATCTAGTTCACCTTTTTGAAAATAAATATCTGGATTACAAATCAATATGAAGTCAGCCTTGTCTCTGAATTTATTAAAAACTATATTATGCCCCGCCCCGAACCCATGATTGACTGGCACTCTTATTACTTTGACTTTTTCATGTTCGAAATAATCCAACCATTTGCAATGTCCGCCATTATCAACAATCACGATAGTTGATATACTATCTTCCTGCACAAGAGCGGATATTGTTTTCTCAATATCATTAAGACTATGTTTAAATAAAACAAGAGATGCTAAAATTTTCACAAGGTATATTACCGTTCTTGAAATAATCCGGATAACGTTTTTTCATTTCGAAAATGGGAAAATTAAAAAATAGAGATGAGTTTAGTTATTAATTCTAAATTTAAACTATTTACCAGAGAGTTTTATCAAGTAATTTAGCTAATAACCTCATGAATAGCTCTTCTTGATAGGCGTCTTTTTATAAATCTTTTGATAGGGTAAGGAATGATTTTATTCATATAAGATAAATATTTTACCTGACTAATCATCCAAATCGCTTTTAGTATTTTTTCCTTCCTGCCTAAAGGTCCAGCACCACCTTTAGGAATAAAAATCAAATCCTTTGAATAAAGTAAATCTTTAATATCAATATCAGAATACTCATTCACTCTATACCACTCTTTTTTCAGATAACTATTCCGGTAAAAATCCTTAGAAATTTCAACTCCACTAATATCCATAATAGGTTTTGCATTTTTAGTGATGAAAAATGATGCAGGATCTTTCATCAAGGTGAGAAATAATTCACTCATTTCCTTAGCTTCGATATTCCATTCTACGATGCGCGTAAACGCTCTACCGTACACTCGCTCACTAAACGCGCCAATATTGGGAGCAATGATAGGAACACCACGCTCCAATGCTGCACTGAACGTATAGCTGTAAGTTTCAGGGCAAAGAGCTGGATACCACATCATATGCGGCGCGATCGCATTTAACTTACGATGAAGTTCACCATTTAAGTAAGGTCCATGCGTGATGACTGAATTAAGGGGCCGGAATGCATAGCCTAGCAAATGAAACTCGATCTCTTTACCCTTCAATAGAGTCGCCACTTCCTCTAACAATAGAGCGCCTTTTTCTCGACTGATGGCTCCCAATACTAATATCTTTAGTTTTTTACCTGCCACATAGTTGAATGATGCTTTAGGATAAGGTGCCGCAACTTCAGAGTCTGGATGCCATGCGACAATAGTTGGTGTGGTGAGATGAGGGTAACTATTCATAAAACGTTTCTTAGTATCAGCTGAAGGAAAAATCACTCTATCTGCGCCATTCAACCATGATATAAATTTATTACGCCATTGCCGTGCAGTGAATCCCGCTGGTAAATGACTGTTTGCAGCACAACGTTTATCTCGAACTCTAGGTGTATCACCCGCAAAGGAACCATTCTTATCTGTCAAACTGGCATTAGCGTTGATGAGGTAGTAATCATGTATAGTGATATCATAACCACAAGAAAGATCATTTTTAATATTTAAAATTTTCTCATTAACACCCATCAGATGATGAAAATGAACATGCCCAACACCTATAAATCGTAATAATTCAATAAGCGTACTATAACCATAGTCCACATCAATAATAAATTTCTCAGGTGAAATATCTTCTGAGATATTTAGCGTTAATGTAATACTTTTCCCATCTTCTTCGGGCGATAGAAGAAAGAAAATGACTTCATTATTATAAAATCTCGCTAACTCCTGTATATGGGTATTAACTCCCCCTCCCATTTTATGAGAAACGAGTAAAATCTTAGTAATTTCTCTACTAGCAAGAATGCGGATCAGAATTTCAGACCTAGCTTTTTTAGCGGGATCATTAGCAACAAAGTCCATCACATCTTTAGTATAATTAGGATGGAGTTTAGTTAAGTGTTCCAATGCGCGGTTTTTACGAGGATTTTGTTCATCGGCAAAACTTACCCCGCCTTTATGATAAACAAAAACATTGAGTTGATGGAAATTTGGCCAACCTGCTTTAGCAGCTCTTTGGCACCAATCGTTTTCTTCACCATAACCCTTTCCAAATGTTTCAACGTCAAAATAGCCAACTTCGTCAAGACAGTCTCTGCGGATGTACATGCAAAAACCAACACCTGTAGGGATCTCAATGAGATTATTTTCTTTTCCTAGTAACGAAAAATGTTCATCCAATTGCCGAACATTCAACCCCATGAAAAGCGCATTATCTTCGCAAAATTTTGGAAAACTGCATATCGTTGCATTATTAGAAAATGGCGTGATACTACCTACTTTATCTAGAGAATAAGCGGCATCATGAATTCTTTGCAGCCAATCATTGGCGACTTCAACATCACTGTTTAATAGTAATATATCTCGATCAGGATGTAATTTCATTCCAAGATTGACTGAAGCAACGAAGCCGCAATTTTCTTCGTTTTCAATTAATAGGAATTCTTTACTTACCGCTTGTTCTCGGAGCCATTCGGTGAGTTCCGGCTCAGGTGATACGTCATTAATGACGACTAATTGCGCCCAACTCGGTAACGTTGATACTACGGACTCAATACACTCTATAGTTTCTTGTTTGCCACCATAGACTGGTACAACAACATCTACAATCACATCAAGACATTTTTCTGCTGGAAGCGTATTAACAACTTTAACTTTATCCCCTGAATTATAATGTTCAGCTTTCTTTTCTTTAAGATAATCTTTCATTTTTTCTATCACATTCTTTGAGTTAAGCACTATTTCTTCAACGCTACTATCACCGTTTATTAATTGATTGCTTTCAATTCCTTTAATCTCATTACTGGTTTTTCTCGATGCAATATAATAATCGACATGTCTATTAGCGATTACATAATCGTCCCTTGCACCGAGACGAAATCGAATATAATTTTTATCGAATAGCAGATCAAAAGGAACAAGATACGATAGTAAGTAAAAAGCCAACCTGCGCGTTCTTTCATCACTATCTTCGACATTACAAAAAGAATATGAACATTCCCCTAAAATTGTCACCGGGACATCTAACAAAAGCGCCTCAAGGCCTATACTAGAATTTATGGTGATTATTCTTTTACATTTTTTTATGAAAGCAATGGGACTGGTTGAATTATCTACTTCATTAATATCTTTGAGTGTGAATTGACTTCCTGGATGAACTCTAATCAGTTTACTACCCATAAAGTTACATTCTACGTAGTCGAGTAAAGATTGATTATTGAATGAATTACTAAAAGCAATGATATTTGAATCATTTTCAACCTGTAAAACAATACCAATATCGTATACTTTCTCTATCTCATTAGAAATTAATGACCCTTGACTCTGGGATGACCCCGAATGAGCTGCCTCATCATTAGTTAAGTTTAGATTGCTCTCGAAGAAGAATTCATAAATTTCAGAGAGAGTGATATCATCTTGTAGATAAAAATCACTCTCTAAAAACCTTTTTTCAGCTTCAGTGTTTCCATTCACACCACAAAAATCTAAATAAGCGGTAGACAGATAATATGGTGACCTCAAAGGCCCCAACTCCATATTGATCACCCTAATTCCAAAATGCTTTGCTGCGGAATTCAAGGATGGACAGTTGCACCAAGTCAACACACATTCAAGAGAGTTATTTTCTTTAAAAACCCTATAAAACTCCAATTCCAGCTCAGGAATTATTTCAGTAATAAACCTTCTAAAAAGATTATTAGGGTTATTATTCTCTTTTTTTAAATAATTTGAAAAACAACTCTCATCGATAATATTAATATGATGTAAGTTATATATTTCTTGTATGTCTGGTAATTCATAGCCGAGTCGAACCTGTGAATCATTTTCCATCTCCCATCTATTCTTCAACATCCAGTGCCCAACTGGCAGTAAGTATTGCTTACCTACTAGAAATGATACAGGTTCGGAAAAGGATTTTAAGATACGGTAGAAAAACCATAAATAGGGTGCTTCAACCCCTCTGAATGGGTATGCTGGTAAATAAACACTAATCATGCCTCACCCGCACGCACAATTTTAAGAGGTGAATAAATTACCCCCCCCATATCTCTTGATGACCAAAATTTTATTTTTTCAAGTGGTCTGCGTTGGTCCAATTCTTCTCTCGCCCCATTCTCAAAGCAAGACAACCCGCAATGAATAAGATAATCACCAGAATTGATAGGTAATTTTACTTTATAAACTAATACCGACTCGCCCGGTACTAAAGAAATTTGATGGCCCGCATTTAGGTTATTGTCACCCCAAATATCTGCCCCTTGAGTTCGTGAAATAGAAATTCCCAATACAACATCATTTATATTTTCTGAGGAAATTATTTTAAAATTAAACGTTAATTCTTCACCTGGAAAGACTAAAGGTTTTTCTTTTAATAGTGTACCGTCCGATTTACTAATGACAATAGCTTTAATAATTGCCCTGCCTGTCCCAAATCTTTTTTCCCCAATCTCTACATTTATTGTATCCTCTCTAATTGAAATCAACTCTTGAACTTGATAATTAATACTATTGTCTACAACCTCCAAGTTTTGGTTTTCTTGTTTTTCTTCTGTAAGAATCATCCCTTTTTCATAGGCTAAAACGGCTGATAAAACATCCTCTGTATTACCAATCAATTTTCCCTTTTGCATGACTAAACATCGATCAGCATACTCTAAAATACTTCCCGTAGAATGGGTGACCATAATTATGGTCGTTCCTCGTTTTTTTAGTGCTTCCATTCTCTTGAAACACTTATATTGAAATCCTATATCTCCAACGGCAAGAGCTTCGTCTATGATTAATATCTCTGGATCAATGCAAGCTTGAACCGCAAAGGCTAATCGAACATACATACCACTTGAGTAGGTTTTGACCGGTTGGTCAATAAATCTCCCAATATCGGCAAATTCTATAATACTATTATATTTTTCATCGATTTCAGCTTTAGTTAGCCCAAGCACACTTCCATTGAGGTAAACATTTTCATAGCCAGTAAATTCTGGATTGAATCCAGCACCTAGTTCCAAAAGAGCAGCTATTCTTCCATTTACCTCTACTTCTCCTCGACTTGGTGTCAAGGTCCCGCAAATCAATTGTAGTAAGGTAGATTTGCCTGCACCATTTCTTCCAATTATTCCGATGGTTTCTCCTTTATTAATAGTGAAAGAAACGCTATCCAGCGCCCAGAATTCTCGAAAATAATTTTTATTTTCTTTTCTAAGTAATTTATTAATCCCAGGCATAATAAATTGTTTTAATCTATCTCTAGGAAGAGAATAAATTTGATAGCACTTACTCAAATTATTAACCTTAATGGCTATTTCTTTAGAGCACATCAGCAAAACCTTTTCTTGTCTTTTGGAAAAAAGCGTAGCCAATCCAAGTAACGAGTATCGCAGCGAGTGTGTATATGATTAAGCCTTTCCAATCAGGTAAACGTCCCCAAATGAAAACATCCCTTGCCTGTTCGATAATAAAGGTTAAGGGATTAAGCATAATCCAACCTTGAAATTTTAAGGGCAGCGCTGTAACTGGAAAAAATACCGGTGATAGAAACATCATTATTGTAGTGACAATCATCGTTGTTTGTCCCACATCACGCATAAAGACACCTAGGGATGACAATATCCATCCAAGCCCAAGACAAAAAATAACAAGAGGTAAGAAAACTAAAGGAAAAAATATTATAGTCCAATGCAAAAAACCATTGAAAATAAAAAAACAACAAGTCAGTACTAATAGGCTTATTAACGAATGAAATAAAACCCCGCACAAGCTAATAACAGGTAAAATCTCTAATGGAAAAACTACTTTCTTTACGTAATTGGTACTCCCTAAAATAATTTGTGGCGCTTTATTAACAATTTCAGAAAAAAAACCGTGTATAATCATTCCGACGAAAAGTATTAATGCAAACTGAGTACGACTTTCATCAACAGCGCCAGACCAACGCGATTTGAATACAACTGAAAAAACAAAGGTATATACTATAAGCATCAATAATGGATTTAAAAATGACCATGACAATCCCATTACCGACCCTCTATACCTACCAATAACCTCTCTCTTCGTCATTTGTAGAATAAGATATCTATAAGACCAAATATTACAAAAAATAGATTGTGGGGATATTTTATGTTCTCTACTTATAATACTCATTTTTCTTTAAACCTTTTAATACATAGTAGAAGCATTTCAAGCAGCTTATGATATGACTATTTATTGATTAATCTCTACTCAAAGAGTGTTCACTCCTCTCTCTTCATTCTTTAATTTATATAAAGTATTGAAAAATAGATTGTAGAGTTGAAGAATAACCCTAGTTTATTTTTAGGGGATGATATTGGAGCTTCATGACTGCGGATCGACCAGTTTATATTTAAACTATTGTCATTCCATAATAAAGTTTATTCAGCGTCTTGGTTATAGTAATCACTACACTTATAGACCAACTCAGCCATTTCTGACAATACATAAAACCCGTGAGGAAATCTCTCAGGTACCTATAATTGTCGCTTATTTTGTGCAGAAAATGTCGCCAAGGGTCGAAGTTGACTTACGCATATCGACAGCAACATCATACATCTCTTCTACTACGGATCTGACTAACTTACCTTGAGTATTCTCTATTTGATAATGTAATCTGTACAAAATCACGCGTGTTAATTTTGAATGATTATCTTGGGGGAAAACGAATGTTCAAACTTATCTTGCTGCCAGGTTTCCATAAAAAAACCGCGTTCACCTTCATAAATATCTGACTCAATAACTTTAACATCTTCAATGTTTGTTTTCGATAATTTTCACATTAAAACTTCCCATCAGCTAACATTATTAAATAACGTCCATAATCATTTTTAGCCAGAGGTAATGCTAATTCCCTTAACTGTATTGTATCGATAAGCCCTTTACGAAAGGCGATTTCTTCTGGACAACATACTTTTAATCCTTGTCTTGTTTCTATCGTTTGTATGAAATTATTGGCCTCATTCATACTCTGATGAGTACCTGTATCTAACCATGTGTGGCCGCGCCCCATAATTAATACCGATAATTTATTTTGCTCAAGATATAATTTATTTATATCCGTGATTTCCAATTCACCACGGTGTGAAGGTTTTATTGATTTAGCCAAACTCACTACGCTGTTATCATAAAAGTAAAGGCCAGTAACAGCATAATGACTTATAGGATTATCTGGCTTTTCTACTAACGATATTGCACGGCCTTCACTATCGAACTCTACAACGCCATAACGTTCAGGATCATTTACATGGTATGCAAAAACCGTTGCACCTTCTGTTTTATTCACTGCACGTTCTAAGAGTTTAGCAAGGTCATGACCATAAAAAATGTTATCACCTAAAATAAGAGCACAATGATCATCACCAATAAAGTCTTCGCCGAGAATAAAAGCTTGGGCTAGCCCTTCAGGATTTTCCTGAATTTTATATTTGATTGAAATACCCCATTGAGATCCATCACCCAATAAAATTTCAAAACGTGGTAAATCTGTTGGAGTACTGATGATAAGAATTTCTTCTATCCCAGCCATCATCAATGTACTAAGTGGGTAGTAAATCATGGGTTTATCGTAGATAGGTAGAAGTTGCTTACTTACCACCGTAGTGACGGGATAAAGTCTTGTACCAGAACCACCAGCTAAAATAATTCCCTTGTACTTTGGCATGTTATATCCATTGAATATTTTTAATTGATCAACGTATTTCATTAAGCATACGAATTAAACCTAAACGCCAATATGGTAAAGTTAAGTTAAAAGCATGCTGAAATTTTTGATTATTTAGTCGTGAATTTTTTGGCCTTAATGCCGTCGTTTCAATTACTTCTGTGGGAATGGGGGTAATTTCTTTTACCTTGAATTTAAGCCCTTTAACTTTCCTCTCATTTAAAATGAATTTTACGTAGTCATACCAAGTTGTTGAACCGCTAGCCACTAGATGATAAATCCCAAATAATCTTTCTTTAAGTAAGGTATGGGCCGTACTATCGGCTAAAAGCTCTCCATCTGTCGGCGCACCAAATTGGTCATCGATTATCGTTAACTGTTCATGATGGTTTGCTTGGTCTAACAGGGTTTTAACAAATTTTTTCCTTGCAGAGCATAGAACCAAATGGTACAGAAAATAAGATACCGGCTACATTTCTCTGTAATGAACTCTTCACCCTGACGTTTTGTCTTCCCAAAAGTATTTAGTGGTTGAGTAGGATCTGACTCAGTCCAAAGTCTTCTACCTGTTCCATTGAAAACGTAGTCTGTTGAAAAATGGACTAGAATAGCGCCTAATTTTTCAGCACTGTCTGCTATCGCTGATATGACTTTTGCATTGATTTGCTCTGCGACGAATGGCTCAGACTCGGCTTTATCTACCGCTGTATAAGCTGCAGCATTGGTAATAATATTTGGTCGTATTTTTTCGCTGGTATCGATAATACCTGTCGTATTATTCGATTCCCCACAATAGGTGATTGCATTACGTTCAGGGGCAATGACCAAACCTAAAGGTTCTAAGGAGCGTCGAAGTTTCCACCCTACTTGACCATTTTTACCGAAGAGGAGAATTTTCATTACTTACCCTCCGTAATGCATTTCTACCCAGTTTTTATCAGCGCCGCTTTTAATATCGTTGATCCATTGATGATTATTCAAATACCACTGAACCGTTTTACGCAGACCCGTCTCAGAAGTTTCTTGTGGTGTCCAACCGAGCTCTAAGAAAATCTTGCTAGCGTCGATGGCATAGCGTAAATCGTGCCCTGGGCGGTCTTTGATATGAGTAATTAAGTTGGAATAACTTTCTTCAGCAGACTGTAATTCATCAAGTACTCTACAAATTGCTTCAACCACCACAATATTCTTCTTCTCGTTATGCCCGCCTAAATTATAGGTTTAGCCAGTTTTTACTTTAGTGGCAACGAGATAAAGCGCTCTAGCATGGTCCTCTACATATAACCAATCACGAATTTGTTGCCCATCCCCATAAACCGGTAACGCTTTTCCTGCTAAGGCATTGAGAATGACCAGTGGAATTAATTTTTCAGGGAAATGGTAGGGGCCATAGTTATTTGAGCAGTTCGTAATAACCACGGGCAGATGGTAAGTGCGATGCCAAGCTCGGACTAAGTGGTCGCTACACGCTTTTGAAGCAGAATAAGGGCTACTCGGTGCATAAGCTGTCTTTTCCGTAAAAAGATCCTCGCTCCCTGACAGGTCACCGAATACTTCATCGGTAGATACGTGATGAAAACGGAATTGAGATTGCTTGATCGCAGAAAGATTGTTGTAAAAATTTCGTGTCACCTCTAAAAGTGTGAAGGTACCGATGATATTGGTATGAATAAAATCTGTTGGTCCATCAATTGAACGATCTACATGACTTTCTGCTGCGAGATGTATAATTAGCTCGGGCTGGAAAGTGTTAATCTGTTCACTCACGGCGGCTTTATCGGTGATATCCGTTTTCGAAAAACTAAAACGTTGGTTGTCCTTAACAGTTGCCAAAGAGGCAAGATTACCAGCGTAAGTTAAGCTATCAAGGACGAGAACATGGTCACATGTGTTGTTAATGATATATCTCACTAATGCTGAGCCTATAAAGCCAGCACCGCCAGTCACTATGATTTTGATTAAAATTGACTCTTGAATTAAAACATCCCTATGTATATTTTTTGACAAAGCTACCGCACTTAGCCGTTATGACTAGATAACGGCTTTCCGAATTTTCGATAATCCAATACGTGTAGAATAATAAAATATAACTCCACTAAGCATTAGTGGATTGTTCCAACCTAGTAGGGTGAGGATATTTTTATAGCTCTACGGCACTGAATTAAAATTATTAATATTTGTAAACTATCTCGCTGGATGAAAATCTAATAAATATCATATAACTGTTCTTTTATTTTTATCCAATCAATTTTTTTTAACATTCAGCAACGGATATTCATTAAAAAACACCATCATTCATTTAGGAATGAGTTAGTTTAGAAAACTTATAATTTAATTATCACAACAACTTTATTGAACAATATTCAGTTAATAACTCGATTATCATCACTAAAATAAAGACATTTAATTCAATAACTTACCTTCAATAAAAGCAAGCTCCCTGACTGGTCGTTAAGAGAGATAATCATATGAGTCAACGAATTAAACACTCTATCAATAGAGCTCATCTACTTATTTTGATATTAATTTTATTAATTACTTATATTTTACTAATATATCTCTCAGCGATTAAATGTAATGATTATATAATACTTAGAGTGACTGGGATTCAGTCACCTGTAAGAACTGCAAAGGGTTCACGGAATCCCACCTCATTGGAAAACCATTCGCAAAGATTAAATAGAAATAAAATTTAACATTACCCCTAATCGTCTCTAAGATAACTTCCCTACTATAACGCTATCAAAATCAATATAACTAGAATCTACCTAATCCTCAAACTGTTACTATCCTATAGCATGATCTCTATCATAATGTTCTTAATAAACTAAAAAATCATTAACTCCTCTTATAGAAAAAGTCATGTTATTATTCGACTAAAGCGATACTATTTCCTCATACTATCACCTCAAGACCATGACATAAGTAAATATCCGATAAGAAATACCCAATGGGTGCTAAGAAAACCGTTATATATCGCCTTATGGCCTTAATTTTATTGTGAGTTCCAACGAAATAAAAATATTATAATTACACATGTATCATTAATTTATATTTATTATTAGTGAGTAACTGATTATTATCAAGAGATTAAGCACTGTTAAAGACTGCATAATATTAATAAGCTCGTTACCGCATATCACCATGGTATTTTAGCTTATTTAATACAATTGAAGAGGGAAGTAGTTATTACTAATTTTAGATAAGATAGTGATAATTATCTGAATTATCCATCTACAATCTAAAAAATACTGATTACGCCCATAGCATTTACTCATTAATCGATTAATTTTATAAATCTATTTAGGTCATCAATGATAAAGTGTTAGCCTGTGACTTGGTTGAAGAAATTGCTCCTTTACTTCATCTAGTATTGATTAAAGAGAATCATGATCTAATGAAAAATCAAAAGATATACTTATTTGTTCTTTTACTGCTGGTTCTAGTAGGAATTTACACAACAGGTTGGATTGGCCTTATCTTGCTCAACCTAGTCACTTTTGGACTATTCGGTTTAGATAAATGCGCAGCGATTAAGCACACTTTTCGTATCCCTGAAAAGTGGCTGCTACTCTATTGTTTACTGGGAGGATGGATAGGAGGTCTTTTTGCTCAACAACTCTTTCGTCACAAAACGTATAAACAGCCTTTCAAGAGTCTTTTTTTTCTCACCATCGCTCTGGACTGTTTAGCGGTAATACTCTATTTGTCCCGTGGCGCACTACTGCATTAGCCGTAAACCATCGCGAGAAGCCATTTACTTCTCGCGATTAGCTACTTCTAAGCCACAATCACTTCAAGAATCAACACCCCTGCTAACCCAACCACTGAAATAATGGTTTCCATCACTGTCCAGGTTTTCAAAGTTTCTACAACACTTAAGTTAAAGTAACCTTTAAACAGCCAAAAGCCGGGGTCATTAACATGCGATGCAATGACACTACCCGCACCGACTGCGAGGACCATTAATGCTGGGTCAGTATGGGTTACTGCAATAATCGGGGTAACAATCCCCGCCGTCGTAATCGCCGCAACGGTGGCAGATCCTAAGGCAATACGTAACATCGCTGCGACGGTCCAGCACATTAACAGTGGTGAAAGTGAGGAGTTGCGCATCATCTGCGCGATATACTCGCCCACCCCACTATCGACTAAGACTTGTTTAAATGCTCCCCCTCCGGCGATGATAAACACAATCATGGCGATAGCCGCAATTGACGAGCCGCACATTTCCATTACTTCGTCAATTTTCCGTCCGTTACGCAGGCCGAGTGTGACTACGGCAATAATCACCGAGATGAATAACGCCACGGCGGGATTACCAATAAACTCAAAAAATTGACGAATAGGATTTTCTTTAGCAACCGTCAATTCGAAGACGGCCGCTAAAGCCATTAATACCACCGGGATTACCGCAGCAAGAATACTGGTCCAGAAGCCTGGCATCTCAGCATCGGTGAATATCTTGGTATTATAAAGTCCCTCTGGTGGCGACTTTTCAAATTTCTTAAGAAATTTAGAGAAAATCGGCCCAGCAATAATGACGGTAGGCAGTGTCAGAATCATCCCATAAAGCAACGTTGTACCGAGGTTAGCGCCGAAAATCGTGGCTATCGCAGTTGGACCGGGATGCGGGGGGAGAAAACAGTGGGTAACAGATAATGCGGCAACCATGGGAACGCCAACATACAAAAGGGGAATACCTGCTGCCACGACAACGGTATAAACCAGCGGCAATAGTAATACAAAACCTATCTCATAAAACATGGCTAGACCGACGATAAGCCCTGTCACCATCATCGCCCATTGTACGCGTTGCTTACCAAAGGCATCAATTAAGGTCATGGCAACGCGTTGTGCCGCGCCGGTGTCGGATACTAGTTTTCCCAGCATGGCACCAAAACCTAAAATCATCGCTAATCCACCTAGCGTACTCCCCACTCCTTTCTGAATTGAGGCAATCACTTGGAGTGGCGTCATTCCTTCAGCGATACCTACGACGGCGGAAACAAAGATTAATGCAAGAAAACCATTCACTTTAAAGACGATCATTAAGACGAGTAACAGTACAACACCCAGAGCAATGATGGTAATAGGCATATAACCTACCTTATTAAATTATTATTTTGGTGGAGTGCGGGGATATGATGGCTTTCAATAGCCTTTATCGCCCAACATAATAGTAAGCTTAAAAAACCAATTGAACCTTCGATGCTTGTTGTTTATCCCCAGCAAACTGCAGGGCTTCGTCGACCTCCCTATAGCTATATTCACCGCTAAACAGTGGTAAAGGATTAATTTTCCCACTTGCCAGCCATTCCACAGCGGAAGTGAATTCCTCAGTGAAACGAAAAGTTCCAACAATTCGTAATTCTTTGGCGATAACTGTCATCATCGGAAATTGTGGAATATCACCGCCCATACCGACTTGGACGATACACCCTCTTGCGCGAGTCACATCGATGCAACGTGTTAACGCACTGGGGTGGCCAGAAGCCTCAAAACTGACGTCAAAGACTCCCTTGTCAGCACGATAAGCTGTCATCTCATCGTCAGCCGATAGGGTCACTGATGCCCCCAATGTATCGGCTAATGCCAGCGCACGAGCACTTATATCGCTACAGACAATCTCTTTAGCACCGCTCGCCTTCGCCGCCGCAACCAACAAGCAGCCAATCGGTCCAACTCCGGAAACAAAAACACGTTTATCTGCTACGCCACCGGCCTGGTTCAATGCATGGAGGCACACTGCTAGAGGCTCAGCGAACACCATGACTCGATCGTCCAGCGACGCCTCGAAGGGGATACACTGTGCGCTATCGACAATTTTGTATTGCGTAAAGCCACCGTCAACATGCGGAGTCATCATTGCACTCCCAAAAAAACGCATGGCTAAGCACTGATTCGTGTCACCTGCTAAACAATACTTACATGCTCCACAGGCCTTAGACGGGTTGATCGCGACTTTTTGTCCTGGCTTGAGCTGTGAGTTATCCGATTTCTCTACCGTACCGATCACTTCATGACCAAGGATCATTGGCATCTTAATAGCAAAGTTACCGACCTTCCCGTGTTGATAATAGTGCAGGTCTGAGCCACAAATTCCGCCCCGGGAAATTTTTACTAAGGTTCCTTCTCCATGATAAGTCACGATGTGATTAGTGACTTCGACTTCATGTTTACCTTTCACTACGCAAGAGTGAGTAGATAACGTCATGCTTGCCACCTTGATGGAATGAATAAAGGGGACATCAAATAGGGAAATTCCATTTTAATCTGTCGATTAGCGCACTAAACCGGAATATCGATGATGAGGATTTTTCACACTGTGACTGAGTCAGAATTTTACGACCCGATAAAATCTTACTACTTAGCTCTTAAAAACGAATTAATTTAATTGAATGGTTAATCAAAAAAAATCATAATCGCCAAAGGTGAAATTTATGTTTATTTTTTGTTTAAAAATTAATTCAGGGAAATATATGGCGCAACTCAACTATCATGTGAAATCGGCCTCTAAGGTAAGCGTAAATCTCCCTGTATTCTTATCTTCGTCCTTATTGATCTTGCTGATGGGGGTGATCACCGTCCTCTATCCAGCCGCCAGTCAACTCTGGTTAATCCAAGCGCAATCCTGGGTTACTGCGGTTTTTGGGTGGTATTACATGTTACTGATGGTGCTATCGATGGGGTTTGTCTTTTGGCTAGCCTGCTCGCGTCATGGCTCCCAATTACTGGGGCCTGAAAACGAAGCTCCAGAATTTAGCTATATCTCTTGGGTTGCGATGCTATTTTCTGCAGGCATAGGTATTGCCTTAGTCTATTACGGCGCCTATGAACCTTTAGCTCACTTTTTACAACCACCTGAAGGACGAGGCGGTACCGTGCGTGCGGCGCGAGAAGCTATGGCGATTACGTTTCTTCATTGGGGGCTACATGGCTGGGCACTATATGCCCTCATTGCAACCGCTCTGGCTTGGTTTGCTTATCGAAGGGACCAGCCCTTAGCCCTGCGTTCAGCGCTCTACGGTCTCTTTCGTCATAAGATCCACGGCTGGATCGGCCATACTGTCGACACCTGTGGAATTTTAGTCACTGTGGTCTCGATGGTGACAAACTTAGGTATTGGCGCGTTACTCGTTAAAGCTGGATTACATTATCTCTTCAATTTACCGCAAACTCCGCAGTTACTTTTCACCCTCATTATCATCATGATGGTGGTGGCAACAGTGGCTACTGTCATTGGTATAGAGAAAGGTATCGCGCTCCTCTCTAACCTCAACGTTGGTTTTCTCTGCTTATTACTCCTCTTTCTTTTTATTACTGGTCCTACCCTTACCATGCTAAATGGGTTACTGCAAAATACCGGGGATTATCTGTCGAGCGTGGTGACAAAAAGCTTTGAGGTTTATCTTTATAGTAAGGCAGAGAAATGGCAGGGAGCGTGGACGCTATTTTACTGGGCATGGTGGGTCGCTTGGGCACCATTCGTTGGGCTATTTATTGCTCGCATCTCCCGTGGCAGAACCATTCGTCAATTAATTTTAGGGGTGATGCTCATACCGCTCGGTTTTACCTTAGCCTGGCTATCTCTTTTCGGTAATACTGCTATTTCACTCGTGCTCGAGCAAGGGCATGCGATCCTAGGACAAGTTGCGTTAGCGGATCCCCCGATGGCGGTCTATAAACTACTAGAGTACCTACCTTGGCCGACTGTGACTGCGGTGTTCACTGTCATCATCAGCTTTGTATTATTCCTCACTCCTGTCGATTCTGGCACATTGATGATTGCCAATCTAGCCAGTAAAGGAGGTACCTCTGAGGATGATGCACCTATCTGGCTTCGTCTGTTCTGGGCATTAGTCACCACAGTACTGTGCGCAGGGCTGCTTTATGCCGGCAGCTTTAGTGCCATGCAAACGGCTGTAGTCATAGCTGGCCTTCCCTTTTCCGTGGTGATTTTACTTTACATAATGAGTCTGTATCGTGATCTTCATCGTGACTAATTTCATCTCCCCCCTCAATCATAAGGAGTGAGGGGCACTATTTATTTGAGTAACCATTTAGATAAAGGCTGTCCCATGATCACCAAAACGCCCAGAAAAATGATTAAGGCACCTAGATAATCATCCCGTCCTAGGCTGACACCTTCAACCCAGCGTAACCAAGCAAGTGCCACCAAGATATATACCCCACCGTACGCCGCATAGGTGCGACCCGCTGCCGCGGGATGCAGTGTTAACAATCCACAAAAGATGAGTAAAGAGCATGCTGCTGGAATAAGGAGGAGTGGTGATTTACCCTGTTTGGCGACCAACCATGGCAAGTAACAGCCGATGATCTCCGCAATCGCTGTGATCACAAACAGAAAGAAATAGTAAACATAAAGCAAGAGGCGTTCCCTCAACAGTATTCAATCATGAGGGAACGTATCTGACTTGGCCGGGAGAAACAAGCCAATATTTTAAATTTAGCCTGGTTCAACAGCTGACCGCTGGCTTTAGCTTAGAACATGGTATTAGTGTTAGCAGCCGTTTTGGGAATCTCTTGAACAACGTCCCAATGCTCAACGATTTTACCGTCACGTACCCGGAAAATATCCACGATAGCCTGCCCACGATCTTTAGCACTTTCCGTCGAATGGATATGTAACCAGACTAAATCGCCATCCACCGCACTACGAATAATCTTCGCACGTGATTGAGGGTGTTGCTTAAAATAATCAGTAAAGTAGCTGACAAAAGGTTTCTTGCCATCGGGCACCTGGGGATTGTGCTGACGATAGTCTTCAGCAACCACCTTCGCAGCCTCATCAACATTGTGTTGGTTAAAAAACTGGTTATAAAAGTCTACTACCAGCTGGCGATTCGCCTCTGACGAGGGTGACGTAGCCTGTGGGGCCGTCGCCGCCATTGAGGCCGAACTCACCAGTAATCCTGCGGTAAGGAGTAACGTTTTAACGCTATGCATGGAGAGGCTCCTCGATCAATAACCGACAGTAAAACGTTGGCGCGGGTGAGCGGGTTTTTCGATTTCGTCGACCAGTGCTATCGCATAATCTTCATACGAGATCCGGCTACCTTGTTCATTACTTAATAAGGTGTCGTGGCCCAAACGGAAATTCCCCGTTCTCTCACCCGCCTCAAACAGGGCCGAAGGGGAGATAAAGGTCCAATCCAATGATTTTTCTTCCCGTAAACGATTCAGAAAATCGAGGCCCGCACGGGCTTCAGGAAGATAGGCCTCAGGAAAATTAGGTTGATTGATCAGTAATTGCCCTGGAGCCACTTCTAGACTCCCTGCGCCACCGACGACTAAGTAACGTGCAACACCTGAATCTTTCACGGCCTCAATTAAAGTTGCAGGAGCCACTTGCGCAAACTTTACTGCACTGACCACAACATCATGACCCGCTAAGGTGTCAACGAAAGCTTGGGTATCATTGATATCCCCTTTCACTACCGAAACATTGGGTAAGTTTGGAATGGACGCCGTTTGACGAGCTATCGCCGTTACCTTATGGCCGCGCTGCGATAATTCTTTCACAATACGTGAACCGACCTGACCCGACGCACCAACAACTGCTACAGAAACCATGATAACCTCCTTGATAGAATAAAGACCTGGTCTTAATTGTAGACCAGATAAATTGATGCTACTGTGTCGCTGAAATCTTTGCAAGAGGTTGGCCTCATGACCCTAAGTCAGGGTAAAATGACTGCCTTATCAGAAGGAAAGTGGTGCTATGGCAAATAAATATGCAGAATTTGGTCATCCTTGCCCGATACGCGATGTATTAGATCGTATTGGTGACCAATGGAGTTTATTGATCTTGGAATCCTTGGCGAACGAAACTTATCGTTTTAATGCGCTACATCGCGAGATTGGCGATATTTCTCGCCAAATGCTGACAGTGACCTTAAAAAGATTAGAGTTTGACGGTTACATTTCCCGCACCGTTTATGCAGAGGTGCCGACACGCGTTGAGTATCGGCTCACAACGTTAGGTGAATCTTTCCTTCAGCCTTTACGACAACTGGTGGAGTGGGCAGATACCCATCACGAAGCGATTTGTTACGCCCGTAAAACAAATAAAGACAGCTCACTCACGGGTGATGAGTAGTTTTCGCTGGTTTTCGATTAACTTGCCCAGCTTTTGTCGCTGCTGTCCTGTCTGGTCGAAATTCTCTGCTGCCAGCCACTGCTGGTAAGCCACCTGTAAGGCGGGAAAATCGCTATCGATAATAGAATACCAAGTAGTATCACGGTTATGGCCCCGTGCCACCATGGCTTGTCGAAAAAGCCCTTCGTAAGTAAAGCCTAACCGTAATGCTGCAGCGCGCGACGGATGGTTATGCGCATTACATTTCCACTCTACTCGACGATAACCCAGTTCCCTCAAGGTGTAGTGTAACAATAGACTGATAGCCTCTGTCGCTAATCGCGTACGTTTAAGTTGCGGCGAATAAGTCACGCTACCAATTTCAATGACACCTTGCTGAGGATCACTACGCATCAGTGCAATACTGCCTACTGCTAGTTGCGTACTTAAATCGATAATCGCATAATGCAAAGGGTCATTGAGTGTTTCTAATCGCGACAAGTAGATCTGATACTCCGCTAGCTCATGAAAAGGCCCAGAGAGTAAGTAGGTCCAATCACGCTCATCTTCCGCTTGTGAAAATGCATCGAACAATGCTTGACTGTGTGCCGCCATGCTAATCGGCTCAAGCCGACAATACTGACCATTAATCATGGTCTTAGTTGGGCATTGTGCCCCCTGCCAGTTTATAACCGGTTCGCCAATAGGTTGCTGGAATTCGTTAACTCGCGTCATGCTAGCCCTTATCATTAATGAATGTGATGATAAATAAGCTCATCATTAACACATTAGACTTACTTAGTAACCCTCCTATCAATAGTTTTAGGCCATATTTTCTCATTCATCCAAGGAGTTAACTAATCCATTATTGATAGCACAATAAAAGTTACCGATGTACCCTAATCATTCTCAGAGAGAGTTAATATTAGGCTACTTGACGGTTCGACGGCTTTGTAGCCGGACGTCGTTCAGTTTATAAAGACCGAAGCCATTTTCTTGCAGAATCTGCTAGGCGTGTGCTCGCTAACCATCTAATAAAAACTAATAACCACCGCGATACTCAATAGTCGGCAAGATATATCCTGAGGCTTAGCCAACATGACGTTTTATCATAGTACTTTTACAGGCAAAGATATTACGACAAACCTAGCCGTCAGACCGCCCATGACTGGCGACACCTATATGAAACCTTCTCATAGACTTGAAAATAGATTATTGAATTATAAATCAATAATTTACCTTGAAACCCCCTCCCCATTACTGACTTATTCCTCAGTGAACCGACTACAACATGAAGATGACTCATACAGAAGTGAAATTAAGTCACTTCCCCTGCCGCGCTGACTCTGGCATAAATAAGTCATTGGCGGCAGACAGTATGTTTCACTGAACTCGACGCGTTTCGAAAAAAATTATAGTCAGCGTGCGGATCAGGCATCACAACAGAATTAGGATACCAATAATAATGAATAACGCATTTTCCTTTAGTATCAGTAGCCTTCGCTTAGATGAGCATTACAATCCTTCAGAAAGTACACGTATCACTACTAACTTTGCTAACCTTGCGCGTGGCGAAAAACGTCAGCAAAATCTGCGCAATGCATTAACGATGATTAATAACCGTTTTAATTCTTTGGTCACTTGGGATAATCCAAATTCTGACCGTTATACGGTTGAGCTAGAGATTGTTTCAGTTGGCATGACTATTAATGCGAGTAGCCAAGATAGTTTCCCAGTGATCGAAGTTTTAAAAACTACCGTGGTGGATACCGAAACTGGACAGCGCATTGAAGGCATTGTGGGGAATAACTTCTCTTCTTATGTTCGCGACTACGATTTCAGTGTCGTACTCCCCGAATTTAACCAAGGTAAAACCCAGTTTTCCATTCCTGAAAACTATGGTGTATTACACGGTAATATTTTCAAGGCGTTTGTTAACTCTGAAACCTATTCGCAGCATTTCAGCAAACAACCGGTTATTTGTTTAAGTGTCTCCAGCAAAAACGTTTATAAGCGTACCGGTCACATTCACCCTGTTCTAGGGATTGAGTACCAACAAGATAACCCATCATTAACCGATGATTACTTCGGCAAGATGGGTCTAAGGGTACGCTACTTCATGCCGGCTAACAGCGTTGCACCCTTGGCCTTCTATTTCCACGGTGATTTACTGAGCGATTACAGTAACTTTGAACTTATCAGTACTATAAGTACTATGGAAACGTTCCAAAAAATTTATCGCCCTGAAATATATAACGCGAATTCTCCAGCGGGCTTATATTACCGCCCAGCATTGAATCATCAAGATCACTCACTAACGGTGATTGAGTATGACCGTGAAGAGCGTACCCGTTTAGCGACTGAACAGGGTAAATTTACCGAAGAACACTTTATTAAGCCAAATCAAACACAACTTGAACAATGGTCAGCTCAGCAAGCTTTCTAATAAATTGAAACGATAAGGTCACCTGTTATGAAAATTTTATTACCAACCTCCACAGCGGGCAGCTTACCAAAACCTTCTTGGATTGCTGAGCCAGAAAAATTATGGTCTCCGTGGAAGTTAGAAGGCCAAGAGCTAATCGATGGTAAAAATGATGCGTTACGCCTTTGCTTAGATGACCAAGTACGTGCGGGAATCGACATTGTCAGTGATGGTGAGCAAACCCGCCAACATTTCGTCACGACCTTTATTGAACACTTAGATGGCGTCGATTTTGAAAAACGCGAAATCGTCAAAATCCGTAATCGCTATGAAGCGAGCGTCCCATCCGTCGTCGGCCCGGTTTCTCGTCCTAAATCAGTCTTTGTTGAAGACGCGAAGCGCTTACGTCAGCTGACTGATAAACCGATTAAATGGGCACTTCCTGGCCCAATGACCATGATCGATACGCTTTATGATGGACATTACAAGAGCCGCGAAAAACTAGCCTGGGAATTCGCGAAGATTCTGAATCAAGAAGCGAAAGAACTTGAAGCCGCAGGCATTGATATCATCCAGTTCGACGAACCCGCATTTAACGTGTTCTTCGATGAAGTTAACGAGTGGGGCATCGCCGCGTTGGAGAAAGCGATCGAAGGCTTACAATGCGAGACAGCGGTGCATATTTGCTATGGCTACGGAATCAAGGCCAATACCGATTGGAAAAAGACCCTCGGCGAGGAGTGGCGTCAATACGAAGAGATTTTTCCAAAGTTACAAAAATCCAATATCGATATCGTCTCTCTGGAATGTCAAAACTCCCGCGTACCGATGGACTTAATCGAATTGATACGCGGTAAGAAAGTGATGGTCGGTGCCATTGATGTCGCCACCAATACGATCGAAACCCCAGAAGAAGTGGCCGAGACACTGCGCAAAGCCCTGCAATTTGTGGACGCTGATAAGCTTTATCCAAGCACTAACTGTGGAATGACGCCGCTTTCCCGTGATGTCGCTAATGCAAAATTACGCGCATTAAGTGCCGGTGCCGCGATTGTACGTAATGAATTATTGAATAAATAAGTTACCTATTTATTGCCCAGTAGAGTTAGCTATCATGGCTGATATTTACTGGGCGATATTTCTCCCATAGTCCTCCTCCCTTCCCTGAGCTTTATATCAAAAAAATTTATCTTATCGGTAATCGTCCTATCAATAAATTTTTCACGGTTCTCTATAGTGGTAGAAAAACTAGGAGGGTTTTTGATGAGGCAATTCTCTTTTTTTCAGCCAGCAATGTTGCCCGTTGAAGGAGCAGGATATTTGCACGGTGGATATTCAGTTACCATCAACATTGAAGAAAAAAATGTAGATACTGGGAAGAATATATATTTGTCAGCAGTAGGTAAAAATATTTCCAATATTACTATCGGTTCAGGAAACATCTCATTCTGGTGCAAGGTATTTTTGGATAGTGATAAAAAGCCCCTTCCACTTAGCAATAAGCATAAAAACATGATGTATCTAAATAAAATGGAACATTACATTGGTGATATTAATTTTTTCTTGGAAAAGAAAGGGCTTACTACACCAATCATTACATTAGAAGCTGGTTATATCTATAGTTCATATATAGGAAGCGCTTTACCCATACCAAATAGCATGAAAAGAAAGATAATACTAACACCGTTCAAATAATGAGGTTTTATCGTTGAAAAAACATGCTTGCCTAACTATTATAATTTTTTCTTTTTCCTTGGCTCTCTATTTTCATAGCGAGTATCACGATAAAAAAACTATCTTCTATGCGAATGGGTTACTAGATCGTTATATAAAAGATCCCGCGAGCGAAAGGTTTTATGTCTTAACAGAATTAAAATCATTAACGAATAAAAACCCTAGAAACTTTAAGGTTCGTTCTATTTACCTTAATATTCTCCTACTTGAAAAACATTACACACAGGGCCTAGAACAAATAAAAATAATAAATAAAACTAGCCACACAGCATTGTTCAAGCTCAACGAATGTCTATTAATCGAGAGAGTGGGTAAAGATCCGAGGAGTTGCTATCAGCAGGCTGTTAAGCTGTTTAGAGCAAAGCGTAACCATGATACTAACTATATCTTAGCCCTGAAATTTGCCCAAGATCCCAATTTCCGCAGTGAAAGGTACCGCCTAGTTAACGCAGGTAAAATAACTAAAGAAGCTGAAAATATCATCGACATGGATAAACAGACTTTCTTAGCAATTTTTTATCCTTAATTAAAATTGGATTTACTCAACTAAATTTGGTGAGTTTAAACTTTATCAAAAAATTATAATCAATAAATTAAGATTAATACTTATAAATAATTAAATTTATAAAATAATCAACTATACAGTTTTGTACTTGAGCGATATAACAGCATGATATTAACCAAGACGACAAGGATAGCGTTATGGCATGGTTATATCGCGTCAACACTAAGCAGTTTTTTCTTAATGGACATTATCGGTTTTCAGCGAAATACTCAGGCCGCCCCGGCTATCAAGATAATAGTGACCACCAGTGTGTTAAATCAAAAGGCCCCATTCCTAAAGGTACTTATACCATTGGTAGGCCTTTCCATCACCCCAAAACAGGTCGTTGGACATTAAGACTGACGCCTTCGCCCTCCAATCAGATGTGTGGTCGAAGCGGTTTTATGATTCAAGGTGACAGTGGAAAACACCCTGGCGAAGCTTCTGAGGGGTGTATTATTTTGGATTTTTCTTTTAGAGAGATAATAACCAGAAGCGGTATTACATTACTTGAGGTTGAATAATGAGAATATTTATTATTATTTCAATTATTTTATCAACTCAGTCTTTCGCTAGTAATAATTTAGGCTGTGCTAAAGTCGGAGCCTCGATGTATATAGATTTAACTGACGCCATCGTTGAGGATCTAAAAATCCCTAGAAATCAGATCAGTCGGAACAATGTTAGTGTGGAAATTATTTCTTTATCACCTATTTCCAAGGTCTATGCTGAGCAACTGGCTGAGATGGAATTTAAACACCAAACCACAAACTTTCTTAGAAAAAATGATTACGCCAGAATTTTTTATGACGACGATGTGAAGATAATTGTAGCGAAATACACCTACCGCAATGCAAAGAATCAAAAGAATGTTTTTATAGCGTCTAGCCTAAAAAATAAATATGAGTGCTCAATTCGATTTAATGGGTACTTGATTGTAGAGAGGGAATTTTGATTTGAGGAGTTATTTAAATAAATACTATCGTTAGTATTACTCAGAAAACTATCCTATGCGTCGCTTACTGCCGAAGAAAGGATCACTCACTGCTATTCATCAACGACTATTTCTTCTGCTATCAATAACTGCCTTTATGATAATAAAATAAGAAAATAATTTTATTTAACATTAAAACTGGCGGAGTTCTGTCAGTGTTGATTGTTTGATGGAAGCCTATGGTTACGAAAAAGAAAGCTATGCTTTTTCCTCGAAAAATTATAGTTACCTGATCGATCGTTATGCACAGTGAATTGACTATTATCTCAACTTCAAATTTATGTAGTATCGATTGTCGCTAAAATTAACTCAATTAAAAAGCCAGCGTCCAGCTTTCGCTGATTCCACCAACATCCGAAGCGTTAGAGGCTTAGGTGGAACATCAGGGACCTTTTGAGATAAAGGTCTTAAAAAGTAAATATGAATATAAGATAGCACTACTATTTTGGTAGTCCTGTACTGACAAATTCTCTTTAGATTGTGCAAACGTTCTGATTTCAACTAATGCATCCATTTGGATAGATTCACCAAGGTTGTCGTATTTTTGTTCTAGCCAAGCGGTTGTTCTAACTCAGGCAATTCAACGCGTCAATTTGTGTGAGATAAATACTTGGAATTTTTAGAAAGGTATAAAACGAAAGATAGGAAATGACCAAACTCCAGACACAAAAAAAGCCGCTTTTAAGCGGCTTAATTTCATCTTACTTGGTGCCGAAGGCCGGACTTGAACCGGCACACCCAAAGGGCGGTTGATTTTGAATCAACTGCGTCTACCGATTTCGCCACTTCGGCACTGAAGGGGATGTGTAAACGTGGCCGATTATACCTGCCTGACCGGTACGCGCAAGTGGATTAACACCGACTCATGTTCGATTGCTGAAAAAAACGACGAATCTTCCTCTCTCCTACGTTGATGGGCGGCTAGTTAGACAGATAATTCCGATAGGACTAGGCTTAGGTTAGAAATTCTGAACTTAATTTGCTGCAAGATCCCTAACAAGTATTGGACTTCCTATCTACTGCAATGAGGCAACATTTATGCGTTCTCCATCGAAAACTCTTCTCGCACTGGGCTTTGCAGCCGCAGCTTTCACCTCTTTCGCCCACGCGGCAAGCTGGCAGGACAAGCTGAGTAGCACCGCATCTGATTTAATGAATAATTCAGGGAACAGCCAAACGAGCACATCCGGGACTGCAGCAAACGGTGGCCTGTCGCTTGGCTCAATCACTCAGTTGCTAGGCGGTGGGAATAGCGCGGTCAGTGCTAACAGCATGTCCAACGTGACTGGGATTCTGCAATATTGTGCGAAAAACAATATTGTTGATAACAACGTTAGCTCAGTGGCGGATCAGTTAAAAAGTAAATTAGGGTTAACAGACACTGCCAGTCAATCCACCCAGTCGACGCAATCTACAAGTACCCAACAAGAAAATGGTTACCTGCAAGGGCTGCAAGGTCTTCTGACGACAGGGAATAACCAAAAAATCGATCTGAAATCATTGAGTGATACTCAGATGGGTAAAAAACTAAAAACTAAAGCCTGTAACGTTGTGCTAGACCAAGGTAAAAAATACCTCGGAATGTAGGCACTCGGTGGCGAGCGCTCGCTCGCCACGCTAAACCGCCGTTTTGTGCCTAATCCTATTCCCCTCTTATTGTAACTTCCTTCCTTGCGCTCTAGGCTTATTCAATCTGTTCTCTTGTTAAGGATTGACTATGATGACACTGCTTAACGCGATTGGCTGGGGTCTTCTGATCCTATTGCCCCTCGCTAACCCATTAACTGCGGTAGCGATGTTCCTCAGCCTCGCCGATGACATGAATTTCCAACAACGTAATCGTCAGGCCTTACAGTCTGCCATTTACGTTTTCCTGATTATGCTGATCACTTGGTTTGCCGGAAGTGCGGTGTTGAATACCTTCGGGATCTCGATTCCTGGATTACGCATTGCGGGCGGGATGATTGTGGCTTTTATCGGTTTTCGTATGTTGTTTCCCGTACAGCAGGTGCATGAAGCCCCTGAGGTCCAGCATAAACAAGACGAGTTGGATGCCACCCCGCATAGCCCGCAGACCGTTAACATCGCCTTTGTGCCGATCGCCATGCCAGGAACTGCCGGCCCCGGAACCATTGCGGTTATTATCAGTACTGCGGCGTCGGTAAAATCGGGGATCGATTACCCTGCTTGGATCCTGATGGTGGCGCCCGTTATCTGTTTCGTACTGGTGGCTATCATGCTCTGGCTAGCGCTGCGCTGTTCCGGTTCGATAATGCGACTTATCGGTAAAGGTGGGATTGAAGCACTCTCCCGCTTAATGGGATTTTTATTAGTCTGTATGGGGATTCAATTTGTGATCAACGGCATCGTCGACGTTGCCACTCATTTACATTGATAAGTCTGGATTACAGATCCGACCGATTGACACCTCGCAGGGGATCATTGCATTCTTAGGATTTTTCCATGGATGAGACCCTGATTATGACAAAACCGCTACGTATTGCATGCACCAAGGTATTATCACTCGATTTACTGCCCGCCCTTGCTAACCGTCATGGACTCATTACTGGCGCGACGGGGACGGGTAAAACCGTTACCCTGCAAAAATTAGCTGAGTCCTTTTCATCAATTGGTGTTCCCGTCTTTATGGCTGATGTGAAGGGTGATTTAAGTGGTGTCGCCACAGCCGGTGAAGCATCAGAAAAACTCACCAAACGGTTAGAAGCAATTGGCGTGACGGACTGGCAGCCAGTCACTAATCCGGCTGTCTTTTGGGATATCTTTGGTGAGAAGGGACATCCCGTTCGCGCGACGGTGACCGACTTAGGACCACTACTCCTCGCTCGTTTATTAAACCTTAACGAGATCCAAACCGGTGTTCTCAACATTATTTTTCGTATTGCCGATGAACAAGGACTTTTACTGCTCGATTTTAAAGATCTCCGTGCACTGACACAGTACGTTGGAGATAACGCAAAATCGTTCACGACCGAATACGGCAATATCAATAGTGCCTCAGTAGGGGCTATCCAGCGCGGGTTATTAAGTCTCGAGCAACAAGGCGCAGAATACTTTTTCGGCGAACCTATGCTAGACATCAAAGATTGGATGCGTACTGACGATCAGGGCAAAGGCATCATTAATATTCTTGCGTCAGAAAAGCTTTATCAAATGCCAAAACTTTACGCCACCAGCTTACTGTGGATGCTCTCTGAGCTTTATGAGCAACTGCCAGAAGTGGGAGATGTCGAGAAACCGAAACTAGTGTTCTTTTTTGATGAGGCCCACCTACTCTTTAACGGCGCTCCAGATGTGCTGCTTGAGAAGATAGAGCAAGTGATGCGTTTAATCCGATCGAAAGGCGTCGGCGTCTACTTTGTCAGCCAAAGCCCTTCCGATATTCCCGATAATATCCTGGGACAACTTGGTAATCGGGTACAGCATGTCTTGCGTGCCTTCACCCCACGCGATCAGAAAGCAGTCAAAGCTGCAGCTGACACTATGCGCGCTAATCCTGAGTTCAATACCGAAGAAGCAATTCAGTCTCTGGCCACTGGGGAAGCGCTTATCTCTTTCCTTGATGAGAAAGGAAGCCCAAGCGTGGTACAGCGTGCCATGGTGATCGCGCCAGGTTCGCGTATGGGACCACTGACCAGTGATGAGCGTAATAACCTGATTAATCATTCACCGCTGTACGGTAAATATGATGAAGCGGTCGACCGAGAGTCTGCCTTTGAAATGCTACAAAAAGGGGTCGAGAAGAGTGAGTCCCAGCAGTCTGGCTCATCAGCATCTCGTACTGAAGCCAAAGAAGACGGCGGTATTATGGATGAAGTCAAAAAAGTCTTGTTCGGTTATACCGGACCGCGTGGAGGACGTCATGATGGTGTTGTCCAAGGAATGGCTAAAAGCGCTGGCCGACAAGTCGCCAACCAGATCCTTCGTGGCGTTTTAGGGAGTTTGTTCGGGGGCCGGAAGTAATTTAATTTCAGGTGGTAATCGGCCGGTTACCACCTTACATCGACTAAGCAGGTACTATGCAAAAATCTCATGCACTCCGTCGTACCAAGCGAATCGCCCTATCCCTTCTGCTTTGTGCAACCGGACTCTTTATCCTCAGCTTATTCCTGCCCCCCACCTTAGGTTCGCAGGCGCTCAAGTCTGTTGCTGAGGCAGCCATGGTGGGTGGCTTAGCCGACTGGTTTGCGGTCAGTGCGCTTTTTCGCCGTATCCCTATTCCCTTAATTAGTCGACACACTGCGATTGTGCCACGTAATAAACAGCGTATTGCCGACAATTTAGGCGTATTTGTTGAGGAGCGTTTCCTCAATGCTGAAGCGCTCTCACGCTTAGTGAAACAACAGGACTTATCACAAAAGATGGCTGATTGGCTAACGTTGCCTGCAAACCAGCAACGCTTCGCTCAGGGATTGAAAACGGTACTGCGCGGATTGCTGACTGCCAGTAATGACGAGGCCATTAACGGATTTATTCGTCACGCAGTAAACCGCGCTATTGACCAGGTTGATTTTCGCCATAGCGCAATAATCTTACTAGAGAGCCTAACCCGCGAGAATCGTCACCAAGCCGTCCTCGATACTGTCATTAAACAGGTGGTTAAGCTGCTCGAAAAACCAAAGACCCGCCAATTCGTTGCCAGCCAGATAGCAGCTTGGTTTCAACGAGAATATCCGACCATTTCACGAGTTGTCTCCAGTGAATGGCTGGGTGAAAAAGGGGCAGTCAAGGTAGCAAAGCTCACTGACCAGATTTTAATTGAGGTAGCCCGTGATCCAGACCACCAGCTACGCAGAACCTTTAACCGGGCGGTAAAGCTGTTCATTCATAGCCTACAGCATGATCCGAAGATGACCGAACGCATGGCACGGATGAAGACATGGCTGAAAGAAGATGAGCACTTCGCCCGTTATATTGGCCAAATTTGGCAAGATCTTCGCGGCTGGCTGACTAACGATCTACACCAAGAAGATTCACGTATCGGCATACAGCTACAGCGTGCTGCAGGCTGGATGGGGGAAACGCTCAGCCGCGATCCGCAGCTTCGTGAGGCCTTTAATCAACATATCGAACAGACGGTACGAACCGTCGGCCCCGAAAGTGCCCGTTTCTTAACTCGCCATATTAGTGACACCATTAAGAGCTGGGACGATAAATTATTAGTGGAACAGATCGAAATGAACATTGGTAAGGATCTACAGTTTATTCGTATTAATGGGACGGTAGTGGGTGGATTGATTGGATTGGTGCTTTTTGTTATCTCGCAATTACCTTGGTTATTTCAGCAACTTTGATTATTAACCCTTAATGTAAAAAGCCCCGTTATCACGGGGCTTTTTATTATTTTCGTTTAATCAGTAACACTAGACTTAAGGCGAGAAATACTGCACTCGGCACAATAGCGCCTAGCACCGGCGGTAAACCTTTCACTAAGCTTAACTGGCCAAAGATTTTATCCAATACATAGAAGACAAAACCAAAGCTTATGCCGGTAACCACTCGCTGGCCCATCGAAACACTGCGTAACGGCCCGAAGATAAAGGACAGCGCCATCAGCATCATCACAGCAACCGATAGAGGTTGGACAATCTTACTCCACATATTCAGACGATAGATATCTGACTTCTGTCCGGTCTGGTCGAGATATTGAATGTAGTCGTGTAATCCACGAATGGAGAGCGAGTCCGGATCGAGCGCGACAACCTGTAACTTATCTGGGGTGAGCGCAGTTTTCCAAACGCTGCCAACTTGCTGACTGCCCGTAATTTGTTCTGGGTTGGAGAGATTCGATTCATCAATTTGCGATAAATTCCACTCTTTACGATGCTTATCCCACTGAGCACTGGCCGCATAGCGTACGCTCTCAAGTCGACGTTGATCGTTAAAATGGTAGACTGTTACGCCGTTTAAATGGCGCTCGTCTTGTAATTTTTGAATAAAGATAAAGTCATTACCATCCTTCGCCCATAGACCACCTTGCGCCGCTAGCAGTGAGCTACCATCGATTTGCTCTGAACGGTAGTTATGCGCCAGTTGGTCACCTGCCGGGGCGAGAAACTCACCGACCGCCATTGAAAGCAGGACTAACGGAATAGCGGTTTTCATCACTGATGCCGCGACTTGTAATCGCGTAAAGCCTGCGGCTTGCATCACGACAAGTTCACTGCGTTGGGCTAAATTACCGAGTCCTAATAACGCACCTAGTAATGCCGCCATCGGAAAAAAGAGTTCTAAGTCAGTAGGGACACTAAGAATCGTAAAGTACCCCGCATCCCAGACGCTGTAGGCCCCTTTCCCCGTTTTTCTTAGCTGTTCAACGAATTTGATAATCCCAGATAACGACACTAATAAAAACAGTGTCGTCATGATGGTATTAAAGATGGTTTTACCAATATAACGGTCTAATACGCCAAACATTACGCGACTCCTTTGCGGCTAATTTTCGCGCGTAGCCGACGGATAGGTAAGGTATCCCATGCGTTTAAGACTATCGCTAGGCCCAAATAGAGAATATTCACGCTCCACATGCACACTGCAGGATCTAGCCTTCCTTTACTTGCATTCGTTCTGAACGAACTCTGAATCAAGAAGAAAATAAGGTAGAGGAAAATGGCTGGAAGCATCGACAGAACCCGACCTTGACGAGGATTTACCTCGCTTAACGGTACAACCATCAGCGCCATGGCTAATACTGAGAAGATTAACGTTAAACGCCAATGTAACTCAGCTCTAAACTGTGGAGTATTACTGTGCCATAGTGTAGTGAACGTGGCTTCATCTGCATCATTGGGATCAAGAACAGACTCTTTGTAGCCGACATAAGCTCGGTACTGAGTAAAATCAGTAATTCTAAAGTCACGCAACATGGCGGTCCCTTCGAAGCGAGTCCCGTTATCTAGGGTGATCACTTGACTCCCATCTTTTTGCTGCGACATATGACCACGGTCCGCGACCACGACTGAAGGACGAGTGTTGTTACGTGGATGAAGTTGCGCTAGGAAGACGTCACTAAACTGGTTACCTCGTGCATTATCGATAAACAGCACAAAACTACCATCACTAGAGGTACGGAATTGGCCTGCGGCGAGCGCAGCGCTGCCTGGATTGGCTTGTGCATTCTGCATAATTTGATCTTGATAGCGTGCGGACCATGGCCCCGCCCAAATCACATTTATGGCGGCAACCGCAGAGGTAATAAGCATCAATACTAATGCAGCTTTAACCAATACGCTCTTTCCTAATCCGCAGGCATGCATTACCGCGATTTCGCTGTCAGTATATAGTTTGCCTAACGTCATTAAAATGGCGAGAAAGAGGCTCAAGGGAAGAATGAGCTGTGCCATTTCTGGTACACCTAACCCTAAAAGCGTTAGAATCAGGTTTGCAGGGGTATCGCCGTCGACGGCAGCCCCTAAAATACGTACTAACTTCTGACAAAAGAAGATTAGTAACAGGATAAAGAGAATCGCTAGTTGACTCTTAAGCGTCTCACGAACCAAATATCTGATTATTATCACGCTAAATACGCCTGTGAAAACTTGTCTTTTTGCAGGAAAGTCGATAATTTCAACGCTTATTTGCTGGTTTTCTTCATCAACACATTTTTGCTGTTACAGTGTATCATACACCTTATGCGTTAGTGGCGAGGGCTTCTGCATACTCGCCCTTCAATATAAACGACAATAGCATAAAGTTGAGTATTGACGGTCATTATACACTTAAGCCGTTATGTATGTTAATTAAGTGTCAAGGTCGTTGTCTTTAAGATTCAGGAGAATACATGGAGTTCAGTGTAAAAAGCGGTAGCCCAGAGAAACAACGAAGTGCCTGCATCGTCGTTGGGGTATTCGAACCTCGTCGGTTATCCCCGATCGCGGAACAACTAGATAAAATCAGCGACGGATACATTAGCGCTCTACTGCGTCGTGGTGAGCTTGAAGGTAAAGTCGGTCAAACGCTACTGCTTCATCACGTACCTAATGTACTTTCCGAGCGAATCTTATTGATTGGTTGCGGTAAAGAACGTGAACTCGACGAGCGTCAATATAAACAAATTATCCAAAAAACAATCAGCACGTTAAATGAAACCGGCTCAATGGAGGCTGTGTGCTTTTTAACTGAGCTGCATGTTAAGGGTCGAAATAATTATTGGAAAGTGCGCCAAGCGGTTGAGACCGCAAAAGAGTCGCTCTACTCCTTTGACCAGTTGAAAAGTAATCGTGTCGAACCTCGCCGTCCACTGCGTAAACTGGTCTTTAATGTCCCCACTCGCCGTGAATTAACCAGTGGTGAGCGCGCCATCCAGCATGGATTAGCCATTGCCGCCGGTGTACAAGCCGCGAAAGATCTCGGCAATATGCCACCCAATATCTGTAACCCGGCCTATCTTGCCTCGCAAGCCCGTCAATTAGCGGATGCCAACAGCACCCACATCACTACTCGGGTGATTGGCGAACAGCAAATGAAAGAGTTAGGAATGAACGCCTACCTCGCTGTTGGGGCAGGATCGCATTTTGAATCTTTGATGTCGGTGATTGAGTATAAAGGCCATCCCGATCCGGAAAGTCGTCCCATTGTTTTAGTCGGTAAAGGGCTAACCTTTGACTCCGGCGGAATTTCTATTAAGCCTGGCGAAGCCATGGATGAAATGAAATATGATATGTGCGGGGCGGCAACCGTTTATGGCGTAATGCGTATGGTCGCTGAACTCAAGCTTCCGCTGAATGTTGTCGGGATCCTTGCAGGCTGTGAAAACATGCCTGACGGACGTTCACTCCGCCCGGGTGATATCTTGACCACCATGTCAGGCCAAACTGTCGAAGTATTAAATACCGATGCCGAAGGCCGTTTGGTACTGTGTGATGCGCTGACCTATGTTGAGCGTTTTGATCCAGAACTGGTCATTGATGTCGCGACACTAACCGGGGCTTGTGTGGTGGCACTCGGCCATCATATCAGTGGTTTACTCTCTAACCACAACCCGCTAGCGCATGAACTAGTTAGCGCATCGGAACAAGCGGGTGACCGCGCGTGGCGCTTACCGCTGGCTGATGAGTACCAAGAGCAACTTGATTCTAATTTCGCCGATATTGCTAACATTGGTGGGCGTGCTGGCGGCGCGATTACAGCGGGTTGTTATCTGTCTCGTTTCACACGTAAATATAATTGGGCGCACCTAGATATCGCGGGTACCGCTTGGCGTTCAGGCAAAGCAAAAGGCGCAACCGGTCGACCGGTTCCTCTTCTTTCTCAGTTCTTACTGAATCGCGCAGGTTTAACCCCAGAAGAGTAATTCGCCCCACACCTTAAGGAACCCTTTACTGGGTTCCTTTCCTTATTTTTAGGGTTCACAGACTGACATGAAAAATGCGACGTTTTACCTGCTTCCTGCAGATGCAGCTGATCAGCCGCTTAGCGCGGCTGAGATGACGGCCTGCGATCTGGCTGCGCACTTTTGGCGTGAAGGTAAACGGATCCTTATTGCTTGTCATGATGAAGCGCAAGCATTAAGGCTAGACGAAGCACTGTGGCAACGCCCTGCTGAAGCTTTTGTTCCGCATAATCTTGCGGGTGAAGGACCTCGTCAGGGGGCACCGGTTGAACTCGCTTGGCCACAAAAGCGAGGAAGCAGCGCACGTGACTTACTGATTAGTTTACTTCCCCACTTCGCAGACTTTGCTACGGGATTCTATGAAGTGGTAGACTTTGTCCCTGAAGATAACAACTTAAAACAACTGGCCCGTGATCGTTATAAAGCGTATCGCAGTGCTGGATTTCAATTGAATACTGTAACGGCAGCATCGGCATAATTCCTATGGAAAAAACATATAACCCGCAAGAGATCGAACAGCCGCTTTATGAGCACTGGGAAAAGCAAGGCTACTTCAAACCACATGGCGATCTGAGTAAAGATAGCTATTGCATCATGATCCCTCCGCCGAATGTGACCGGCAGCTTACATATGGGACATGCTTTCCAACAAACCATCATGGATACCCTGGTGCGTTATCAGCGCATGCAAGGTAAAAATACTCTGTGGCAAGCAGGTACCGACCATGCCGGTATCGCAACCCAGATGGTTGTTGAGCGTAAGATCGCTGCAGAAGAGGGTAAAACTCGCCAAGATTATGGCCGTGATGCGTTCATTGATAAAATTTGGCAATGGAAAGCGGAATCAGGAGGCAACATTACCAATCAGATGCGCCGTCTCGGTAACTCTGTCGATTGGGAACGTGAACGCTTCACCATGGATGATGGGCTTTCCAATGCAGTAAAAGAAGTCTTTGTTCGCTTATACAACGAGAATCTGATCTATCGCGGTAAGCGCCTTGTTAACTGGGATCCTAAACTGCGTACCGCGATTTCCGATCTGGAAGTCGAAAACCGTGAATCGAAAGGATCGATGTGGCACATCCGCTATCCGCTTGCTGATGGCGTTAAGACGGCTGACGGTAAAGATTACATCATCGTCGCTACGACCCGCCCTGAAACCCTGCTAGGGGATACTGGTGTTGCGGTTAACCCTGAAGATCCTCGTTATGCTGACCTCATTGGCAAAGAACTGATCCTGCCTCTGATCAACCGTCGCATCCCTATTCTTGGGGATGAGCACGCAGACATGACCAAAGGCACCGGTTGCGTAAAAATCACGCCGGCGCATGACTTCAATGACTATGAAGTGGGACGCCGCCATAAACTGCCAATGATCAATATTTTGACCTTTGATGGCGATATTCGCCAACAGGCACAAGTGTTCGATACTAACGGTGAAGAGTCTGATGCCTACTCAAGTGAAATGCCTGCCGCCTTTGCGGGACTAGAGCGTTTCGCTGCGCGTAAAGCCATCGTTGCGGCGGTAGAAGAGTTAGGGTTATTAGAAGAAATTAAGCCACACGACTTAACCGTTCCTTACGGTGACCGTGGTGGCGTCGTCATTGAACCGATGCTGACTGACCAATGGTATGTCCGTACAGCACCGCTGGCTAAAGTTGCGGTAGAAGCGGTTGAAAATGGCGATATCCAGTTCGTCCCTAAACAGTACGAAAATATGTACTACTCATGGATGCGCGATATTCAAGACTGGTGTATTTCTCGTCAACTATGGTGGGGACACCGTATCCCTGCATGGTACGACGAAAATGGCCAAGTCTACGTCGGACGCACTGAAGAAGAAGTTCGCCGCGAGCATAACCTTGCCGACACTGTTGTCCTAAACCAAGACGAAGACGTTCTCGATACCTGGTTCTCTTCTGGGCTGTGGACCTTCTCAACATTAGGCTGGCCAGAAAATACAGACGCCCTGCGTACCTTCCACCCGACCAACGTCATCGTCAGTGGTTTTGATATTATCTTCTTCTGGATTGCTCGCATGATCATGCTGACGATGCATTTCATGAAAGATGAGCAAGGTAAGCCACAAGTTCCCTTCAAAACGGTCTACATGACTGGCCTTATCCGTGATGAAGAAGGACAGAAAATGTCGAAGTCTAAAGGGAATGTTATCGATCCTTTAGATATGGTGGACGGGATTTCCTTAGAAGCTCTACTTGAAAAGCGTACCGGCAATATGATGCAGCCACAACTGGCTGAGAAAATCCGTAAACGTACTGAAAAGCAATTCCCGAATGGTATTGAACCGTCAGGAACGGATGCTCTGCGCTTTACCTTAGCGGCGCTCGCTTCAACCGGTCGCGACATCAACTGGGATATGAAACGACTCGAAGGCTACCGTAACTTCTGTAATAAGTTATGGAATGCTAGCCGCTTTGTACTGATGAACACAGAAGGGCAAGATTGTGGTTTCCAAGGCGGCGAGCAGATGCTCTCTCTTGCCGATCGCTGGATCCGCAGTGAGTTTAACCGTACGGTGAAAGCTTACCGCGAAGCCTTAGATACTTACCGTTTCGATATCGCCGCTAACTTGCTGTACGATTTCACTTGGAACCAATTCTGCGACTGGTATTTGGAATTAACCAAACCTGTTATGAACAATGGCAGTGAAGCGGAACTGCGCGGTACTCGCAACACCTTAGTCACCGTACTGGAGGCCTTATTACGCTTGGCTCACCCGATCATTCCATTTATCACGGAAACCATCTGGCAACGTGTCAAAGTGCTGAAAGGGATTACAGACGATACGCTGATGCTGCAAGCCTTCCCAGAATGGTCTGCTGAGAAAGAAGATGCCCAGGCGCAGAGCGACATTGAGTGGATCAAACAAGCTATTATTGCGGTACGTAATATCCGTGCTGAAATGAATATCTCGCCAAGTAAGCCGCTGGAGTTATTGCTACGTGGTGCAACCTCTGAAGTGGAACGTCGCGTTTCGGCGAACTTAACCTTCCTGAAGCGTCTAGCGAAGCTGGAAACCATCACCCTGCTTACTGCGGAAGAGAAAGCACCTGTCTCGGTCACGAAACTGGTAGAAGGCGCTGAGCTCCTTATTCCAATGGCGGGCTTAATCAACAAAGAGGTTGAATTAGAGCGTCTGGCGAAAGAGTTAGGTAAAGTTGATGTCGAGATCGAAAAAATCGCGACTAAGCTTGGCAACGAAGGGTTTGTCGCCCGAGCGCCTGAGGCTGTTGTAGCGAAAGAGCGTGAACGTCTTACCGACTTGGAACACTCCAAAGCAAAAATTATCGAGCAACAGGGCGTGATCGCCGCGCTTTAATCAATAATTGATAAATAGATAGCCGGGCACCGTCCCGGCTTTTCTTTGCTCGCCAGCGATGTTACAGAGGCTAATGTATGGACCTTCGCAAACTCATCATCGATCACTACCCTGCCCTCACCCCTGAACTCCAGCGAGCTGCAGCTTTCGTGCTGGAGAATATCAATGATGTCGCGTTGATCTCAATGCGGACCATTGCCCACAATGCTGATCTTAAGCCCGCAACCCTTTCGCGATTAGCTAAAAAATTGGGCTATGAGGGTTGGGAAGCGTTAAAGGCCGAATTTATCTATTCGTTAAAATTAACGCGTAGCAGTTATGCAAGCCGAGCAGTACGCTTACAGCAGAACTTGCAACAAGAGTCAGCCTATGATGCCGTATTCTCGACCTTAAGCCATTCGCTAGAAGATACGCAATCGTTGAATCAAGACTCTTTGCAGCGGGCGGTAACGTTATTGGACGACGCCCAACAAGTTTATGTCTGCGGCTTTCGTGCAAGTTTCTCGATCGCTTGGTCAATATATTACGTTTATCGGCTCTTTCAGCAGCGGGTAACCTTGATCGACAATCTCGCAAACAGCCAGCAAATCTTCACTCGTGAATTAACCGACCAAGATAGTGTGTTACTGGTAAGTTTCTCACCTTACTCACGAGAAACGCTACAAATCTTAGAGACGGCCCAGCAGGTAGGGGCTAAAATTGTCGCCATCACAGACTCCCCCTCCTCACCTTTGGCGCAAGTGGCCGACTGTACCCTACTCTTTTCGATCGACAGTGCTTCATTCTTTCCTTCTGTGGTCTCTGGTATGGCGATTGCCGAGGCGCTGCTCGCAAGCTTAGTCGCCAAACATGGTGAACCCGCTGTGCAGAGTATTGAGAAGTCTGAAAAATATCTGTTTGATTCGGGGAGCTATATCGCTAACCGTTAGCGCTAATTCATCCTATAGGACGAGAGAGATGATACAACCGTTTCATTTCTCTTGTATCCTATTTTATCTTCTGACAGGATGATTGCTCTCCTACTTCTCTTGGTAAATTAACGAAGCCCATGAGTCATATTATCCATCGTCAGCTAGCGGTTACGCCTCCTATTGCAACACATTCAGAAGGGGTTTACTTTTTTGACCAATCCGGTAAACGCTATCTTGATGCCTGCGGGGGAGCCGCCGTCTCAAGTCTTGGTCATCGCCACCCCAAAGTGATACAAGCGTTACATCATCAAATCGATACTTTGGCCTATGCTCATACGGGATTTTTTACCAACGAAGCCGTTGAGCAGTTAGCCGACCAATTGATCGCTACCGCACCTGGTGATCTCAACCACGTTTATTTTGTTTCTGGGGGTTCTGAAGCGATTGAAACCGCCTTAAAACTCGCACGTCAATATTGGGTTGAACGTGGGCAAACTCAGCGAACACAATTTATCGCTCGAAAGCAAAGTTACCATGGGAATACCTTAGGGGCTTTGGCCGTCGGCGGTAACGAATGGCGACGAGCACCTTTTTCCCCTTTATTGATGGATGTTATCCGTGTTTCTTCCTGCAATGCCTATCGAGATAAACAGCAAGATGAAACAGTAGAAGAGTATACCTCGCGGCTGATCGATGAGCTCGAAGCAGCGATTATCGCGGCAGGACCCGAGACGATTATTGGTTTCTGTGCCGAAACGGTCAGTGGAGCCACAACAGGTGCGGTACCACCGACACCAGGTTATTTCTCTGCAGTAAGAGCGCTCTGTGATAAATATGACATCCTCTATATCGCCGATGAAGTTATGTGCGGTATGGGTCGTACGGGAACCTTGCATGCATTTGAGCAGGAGTCAGTGGTTCCTGACATTGTCACGGTCGCAAAAGGTCTTGGTGGCGGTTATCAGCCTATTGGCGCAGTACTGGTTCGTGAGCCTATTATCGATGCTATTCGATCAGGTAGTGGTAACTTTCAACATGGACATACCTATATTTGCCATCCCACTGCAGCAGCGGCGGCACTCGCTGTGCAGCAGGTTATTCAACAAGATGGCTTATTAGCTCGAGTGCAACAACAGGGACGCTATTTACTGACGCAATTAGAACAGAAAATCGGCGTATTAGAGTTCGTTGGGAATACACGCGGTCGAGGCCTGTTCGCAGGTATTGAGCTTGTGAAGGATAAACGAACGAAACAGCCTTTTGAGGCTGGGCTTTCTCTTCATGCACAAATAAAACGCGCCAGTTTTGCTGAAGGGTTAATGGTTTACCCAATGGGAGGCACCATCGATGGGCGTGAGGGTGATCATATCCTGCTCGCTCCCCCATTTATTGTCTCGACGCAGCAGATTGATTTTATCGTTGAAACCCTTAAGAACGTGATTGTTAAGGTTACCGAGAAAGCCTCTTGCCGGCGTTAAAAATTACTCTGTAGCATTGTTATGGTGCAGCCTAATTAGGATGCACCATTCAATGGCAAAGACATAGGTACTTTTACCGGCAAACTTATTAGTAGCGTTTTCATGTTTATCTAATATGAATTTTTCCTGAACGCTAGGCTTCCCCCTCTTCCTCTTGGGCCTTAAGAATAATCAGCTTCAATAAATGTGTGAGATTGATCACGTTATGAGATCAATCTGGCACAGCTTTTGCTTCTTTAATATTAAGAAAAATCTCATCTTTAAGGAAAGCACTCATGTTTAAAACCGTAAGAAAAGCCAGCCTTGGACTTGCTCTACTCTCGACGCTCTTTAGCGCAACAGTGCTCGCCAAAGAGACATTGTCAGTAGGTGTCGATACCGCATTTGTGCCTTTTGAGTTTAAGCAGGGTAATAAATATGTCGGTTTTGATGTCGACCTTTGGGATGCTATCGCAAAAAAAATGGGCGTCGATTACCGCTTACAACCGATGGACTTTTCTGGATTAATTCCAGGCTTACAGTCACGTAACCTTGATGTGGCGATGGCAGGGATCACGATTACGCCAGTGCGTGCACAAGCGGTTGATTTTAGTGCGCCGTACTACGACGCCGATTTATTAATGGCGGTGAAAAGCAGTACAACCGGCATTACGAAATTCAGTGACTTAGCAGGTAAAAAAGTCGGCCTTAAACAAGGTACCGCTGCAGCGACTTACATGAAAGCCAATGTTAAAGCCGACTATGTTGAATTCCCTAACATTGATAACGCTTATCTTGATCTGCAAGCAGGTAATATTGATGCTGTAGTACATGACTCTCCTAATGTCATGTACTACATCAAAGTCTCCGGTAATGGCAAAATCAAAGCAGCCGGTGAAAGCGACAGTGTATTACCACAACAATATGGCTTCGCCTTACAGAAAAACAGTCCTTATACCCAACAAGTCAACAAAGCGCTCGCCGCGTTAAAAGCTGACGGTACTTACGCCAAAATTTATAAAAAATGGTTTGATAAAGCGCCGAAGTAGTTTTGTTGGCCAGCTTGGCTGGCCAACCTTTTTCGTTTTTCTCGACGGATAACCTCTATGAATTTCGATTTCACCTATGTGTGGCAAGCAATCCCGATTCTTTTACAGGGTCTGAAGCTAACACTTTTCATTTCGCTCGTTGGATTATTCGGCGGTTTTATTATTGGATTAATCGCTGGGGTTGCCCGGGCATTGGGGGGGCGTTTAAGCAAAACGCTCTCGCTAATATTTGTCGAACTTATTCGCGGTACCCCAATTATGGTGCAAGTCATGTTTATCTACTTTGCACTGCCACTATTAATTCCCGTCAGAATCGAACCTATTACCGCTGCTGTCGTCACCATTATGATTAATTCTGGTGCTTATATCGCAGAAATTACTCGTGGGGCTATTCTTTCAATTAATAAGGGCTTTAAAGAAGCCGGTCTAGCGATGGGACTCTCCTCGAGAGCTACCCTTTGGCACATTATTATGCCTCTAGCTCTTCGTCGAATGATCCCGGCACTCGGTAACCAATGGATTATTAGTATCAAAGATACTTCGCTTTTCATTGTTATTGGTGTGGCTGAGCTCACACGTGAAGGCCAAGAAATTATTGCTGGAAACTTCCGAGCCTTAGAGGTTTGGACAGCCGTTGCCGCTCTCTATCTTGTGGTCACCCTCTGTTTAAGCTTTTTATTAAAAATCCTAGAGAAAAGGATGCATATTTTATGAATATGGTGGAATTTCAAAATGTCTCTAAACACTTTGGTAAAACCGAAGTCCTCCATGACATTAATTTACGCATCGACAGTGGAGAAGTTGTCGTCATCATTGGTCCCTCTGGGTCAGGAAAATCAACATTATTACGCTGTATAAATAAACTTGAAAATATCAGTTCGGGTAACCTGATCGTCGCCGGTATGCATATGACCGATCCGCATCTGAACGAAAGTGATATTCGTCGTGAAGCGGGGATGGTTTTTCAGCAATTTCATCTTTTTCCGCATCTTACGGCATTGGAAAATGTAATGTTTGGTCCATGCCGCGTTAGAAAGAGCAGTAAAGCGGATGCAAGAAAATTAGGCCTAGAACTCCTCGAACGTGTTGGACTCGCGAGCCGAGCGAATCATTACCCCTCCGAACTATCGGGAGGTCAGCAGCAACGTGTTGCTATTGCCCGAGCCTTAGCGATCAAACCCAAAATGATGTTATTTGACGAGCCCACCTCAGCCTTGGACCCTGAATTGCGCCATGAGGTGCTCCAAGTGATGCAATCGCTGGCTGAAGAAGGCATGACAATGGTCATTGTGACGCACGAGATTGGTTTTGCGCGTGAAGTGGCTTCAAGACTTATTTTTATTGATGCAGGTACCATTGCAGAAGACGGTACCCCCCAACAATTGCTGACTGAAGGTCAAGGTTGTGAACGATTACAAACTTTTTTACGCCATGTGTCCTAAGGTTAGACGATAATGAATTTCTTAACTATTACAGGATCGCCTCAGGAAATCGGTACACAACTCGGTCGAGCAGGACAGCAAGCTTGGCATCAAGTTTTAGTGCACACGCCTTTATGGCAAAGGGTGATGGAACAACAGAATAGCGCTGAGCTCAACGAGTTAGCAAGATGCGTAGAACTGACGTTCCCAGATATTTGGCAAGAGTTACAAGGCTTGGCCGTCGGGCTCAACGCTCCCTTTAAACAAGTCTTTGCGTGGAATTGCCGAGGAGATTTGTTCAGTTCTACCTCTGACGGCTGTACTTCTCTCGCAGGTTGGACTGAAACAGGTGAATTGATACTTGCTCATAATGAAGATGGCCTACCTGAACTTTACGACAGTAGTTTTCTGGTTAATGTCATCCCAACCCATGGCGTAGAATTTGTCAGTTTTGCTTATCCTGGTTCGCTTTGTGGTCACACCTTTTCGGTGAATCGTTACGGCATCGTCAATATCGTCAATAATATTCGAGCTCACGAAAGACCACAGGGTTTACCACGCCAGATTCTCGCGAGGGCGGCCCTCAACGTAACATCTCTTGATAACGCTATTGCTGTATTACGCGAATCACCACGCTCTGGAGCCTTCCACCATACGTTAGCGCAAGCCGGTGACCCGCGGATCATTAGTCTGGAGGCAACAGGGACTAATTGTAGTGTTGAAGAAGTGGAACGCGTGTTGGGTCATGCTAACCATCTTATTCATCCTGCCCTTAGCAAGATTGCTCAGAAGATAACGGATAGCTCCGCCGCTCGACAATCTCGCATTGACCAACAGCTCTCGGAGCAGGACTTCCTCTCTAAGAAGCTGATGCTGACCTTCCTTTCTGATCAATATGACAAAACGTTGCCTATCTACCGGCAATCGCCGCAGGATCCAGACCAAGAAAATACCCTTGCGACGGCTATTTTCATTCTCTCCGCTGTGCAGGTGCACTGTGAGGTGTACCGAAAAGACCGTATAAATACGGAGAATCGTTACACTATAAACACGGACATCCACTGTGAAAACGTAGCTCAGGATCAGGCGAGCTAATCAGCTGTGCTTCGGCGCGTCCAATAGCCTGTACTCGAGCGGAGATATCAAACTCAGCAATTTGTTGGGCTAAGTGAAGGTAGTCTTGATAATGACGTGCTTCAGAGCGCAGTAACGAGGTATAAAACTTCGCTAATTCCGGGTCTAAATGGGGAGCCAATGCAGCGAAACGCTCACAAGATCTCGCTTCAATATAGGCACCACAAATGAGTTTATCCACCAGCGTCATTGGCTCATGAGTGGTCACCTCACGCATTAGTGATTTTGCATAGCGACTGGCCGTCATCTTTTTATAGGCGATTCCACGCTGCTGCATTATTTCCCAGACCTGATAAAAGTGATGTAACTCTTCTTTAATCAATAACATCATTTTTTCCACCAGTTCTCCTGCCCAGGCAAAATCAGTCGTGGTGGTGACAGGGCGACTTAATCCCTTATGCGCACGTATAAAATCAGGATCAGGTATTTCACGGTATACAAACGCTTCATAAGGCTTAAGCCACTCGAGGATCGCTTCACCACTGGGTTTATCGGCAACATATTTACGAATAAGCCAGGTAGCAGTCAGCGCCGCTTTCAATTCACAAACCAAATGATCCGTTAGCAGCAGCGGGAGATTCTCCGGCTTTCGCGCTTCATTAATCCAAGCATCGGGGGTCTGGCAGTGGAGGAAGTGTTGGATAGGTTGCAGTAGAGTTTGGGTGTTCATAGCATCATGTTAAGAGAGAAAAACACAGCAGACTTGGCTGCTGTGTATGAGATATTAATGACGAACACCGTTATCGTCTTCATCGATATCGTCATCTTCGTCGTCTTGCGCATCCGGATCTTCGAAGTAAGTGCCCCACCCGTCATAATCAACATTATGCTTACCAGCGATAGCGACCAATTGTACGACTTGCGCATCGATCAGTTCAGGATTGAGGGCGGATTCGCTAATAATGTCTACGCACATCACGGTGGTACCGTCTTCAAGTTCTAACTCTTCCGGCTCAGTCACTTCATAACCCGCTTTGAAGGCATCGACGGCCGCTTTTTCAAGTGCATCAAAGCTATCGCAAGAAAAATGATGTTCAATGGTGTAAAGCGCATCTGGATCGCTGCCGTCTTCCAGTAACTCTTCGATAATTGCTAACGTCTCTTCACGTTGCTCGGCTAATAATTCTTCACTGGACATACAAAACCTCTTTCGCTTCACACTGGAATAATACGGCTATTTTCCCACACACCGCGCGTCGGCACTACTCCCTAAACCAATAATCATCGAAATAAGTTGAAAGTGAATTCTTAGTCATATAAATTGAATATCAATTCAATATTAGGGAGTTCGTCATGTCTTCACTGTACCAGCGGTCGATTCTACGATTACTCGATTGTTCCCAGCAAGAGTTAACCCATCTTCTCACCCTTGCCGCCGACTTAAAACGTGCAAAAAAACTGGGAACCGAGCAGCGTTATCTTGAAGGTAAAAATATCGCGCTGATATTCGAAAAAGACTCGACGCGTACTCGCTGCTCTTTTGAAGTCGCTGCCTATGATCAAGGTGCTGGCGTAACCTATTTAGGGGCAAGCGGCAGCCAAATTGGACATAAAGAATCTATTAAAGATTCGGCACGAGTGCTGGGCAGAATGTATGACGGTATTCAGTATCGTGGCTATGGTCAATCTATCGTGGAAACCTTGGCGAACTATGCACAAGTCCCAGTCTGGAACGGCTTAACCACCGAGTTTCACCCAACACAGTTGTTAGCAGATTTACTTACCATGCAGGAACATCTGCCTGATACACCGTGGACTAAGATTAAACTGGCTTATCTCGGCGATGCGCAAAACAACATGGGTAATACCTTATTGGAAGCCGCAGCCCTGACAGGGTTACAATTAGTGATGGTTGCCCCGCAAGCCTGCTGGCCGGCAGCCGAATTAGTTGCGGAGTGTCAAACTCTGGCTGCACAACACGGCGGCTCAATCACCTTAACGGAGAATGTGCAGGAAGGGGTTCACGGGGCTGACTTCCTCTATACCGATGTCTGGGTGTCGATGGGCGAACCGAAAGAAGTGTGGGAAGAGCGTATTGCGTTATTACGCGATTACCAAGTTAATCAACAGGTGGTCACCGCAACAGGAAATCCGCAGGTCAAGTTCCTACACTGCCTCCCCGCCTTCCATGATACCGAGACCGTTGTAGGCAAACACATTGCAGAACAGTACGATCTACCACAAGGTATCGAAGTCACGGATGAGGTTTTTGAATCAGCACACAGTATCGTTTTCGATCAAGCGGAAAACCGTATGCACAGTATCAAAGCATTAATGGTGGCAACCTTAAGCGATCAAGTCTAATGGCCTACCCTGAGTGAGAATGGCCGATTTACGCTGCTGTTCTTACTCACCTTCTCCTCTACGCTATTCACGGGTGAACACGTTTACAACGATTACTTTTTCTCGATCTCGTTAACGGTAGGGGCGGCAGCGACTTAATGATGGTTAGCGGTATGGGACCGGTCTTAAGAAGACAATATGAAAGAAAAATTGAAGATAAGCTATTTTCCAAGCTTAGCTCCCTGCGTATAATACCGAGTATTCCGCTTAGAGAACTTTGTTATGCTAACGACGATTCGAACCCATCACATGCTAAACCTGCCAGTTGGCGGGAAGACATGTCATGGTTTTCTAAGCCCCATTATTCAGAAGAAAAGCTCCTTTAATAGGGGCTTTTTTTTTGCCATTAATATCAGTTGAGGATCTCTTCCGTGGCAAATCCCTTATATGGAAAACATATCGTTTCAATCAATGACTTCAGCCGTAACGAATTGGAGCTAGTTTTAGACACAGCAGCCGATTTAAAAGCCAATCCTCAGCCTGAGCAATTGAAGCATAAAGTGATTGGAAGCTGTTTTTTTGAAGCCTCAACCCGTACACGGCTCTCTTTTGAGACAGCCATCCAGCGGTTAGGCGCTTCAGCTGTAGGCTTTGCCGATGGCGGGAATACCTCTTTAGGTAAGAAAGGTGAGACACTTGCCGACACCATCTCGGTAATAAGTCAGTATGTGGATGCTATCGTTATGCGTCATCCACAGGAGGGCGCTGCACGGCTTGCGACCGAGTTTTCAGGCAATATCCCCATCTTAAATGCCGGTGATGGCGCTAACCAGCACCCGACACAGACACTATTAGATCTTTTTACCATTCAAGAGACCCAGCAGAGCCTTGATAATCTGCATATTGCAATGGTAGGCGATTTAAAATATGGCCGAACCGTCCACTCTTTGGCGCAAGCCTTATCGAAGTTTTCAGGTAATCACTTTTACTTTATCTCCCCTAGTGCCCTCGCTATGCCGACGTATATCACTGATATGTTGGAAGAAAGTGGTTGCCCCTGGTCACAGCATGACAGCATCGAAGAAATTATTCCTAAAGTGGATATTCTTTACATGACACGAGTTCAGAAAGAACGTTTAGATCCTTCGGAATACGCTAATGTGAAAGCACAATTCATTTTACGAGCTTCACATCTCACCGCCGCAAAACCGAATATGAAAGTACTTCACCCGCTTCCCCGTGTGGATGAAATCGCGACAGATGTCGATGAAACCCCCCATGCATGGTACTTCCAACAAGCAGGAAATGGGATTTATGCTCGGCAAGCACTATTGTCTTTGGTCTTAAATAAAACGCTGACAGGAGAGGTATCATGAATCAGGATAAATTACAGGTTGAAGCAATTAATAACGGGTGTGTGATCGACCATATTCCTGCTCGGCTTGGCTTTCGCCTGCTAACCTTATTTCGGCTTACTGAAACCGATCAGCGAGTCACCATTGGTCTAAATCTACCTTCTGGCGAAGGCCGTATTAAAGATCTGATCAAGATTGAAAACACCTTCCTCACCGCAGATCAAATTAACCAATTAGCGATCTACGCCCCTAATGCCACGATCAACAATATTGAGAATTTTAAAGTCGTAGCTAAGTTACGTCCCTCTTTGCCGGATGAAATTCGCACCGTGTTGGTCTGTCCTAATGCTAACTGTATTAGCCATAATGAACCGGTGAATTCACGTTTTGCTGTTAAGACGCGACGCAATGACCTGTATCTACGCTGTCATTATTGCGAAAAAGAATTTTCCCGTCAGGCGGTCATTGGACACTGGTAATCAACAGCCTGCTCCCTATAATGAGACTTCCGCTATCCGTTATCGTCATGAGGAAAAAGTATGTCACGTGAAATTAATACCCAAGATGCACCTGCTGCAATTGGCCCTTATGTGCAAGCAGTGGATCTAGGTCAGCTTGTTCTGACATCAGGTCAAATTCCAGTTGATCCTAAAACGGGTGAGGTTCCTGCTGAAATTGCAGCACAGACTCGCCAATCGTTGGATAACGTTAAAGCGATTATCGAACAAGCAGGATTGAGCGTAAAAAATATCGTTAAGACAACTGTATTCGTTAAAGACCTCAACGACTTTGCGACCATTAATGCAGCTTACGAGCAATTTTTCACTGAACACGAGGCACCTTTCCCTGCCCGTTCTTGTGTAGAAGTTGCCCGTTTACCTAAAGATGTCGGTATCGAAATCGAAGCTATCGCATTACGTAATTAATGAAATCTGGGCGGAGGTAATGTTAAGGCCTCTGCCACAGCAGTTTTGTGCCAAACCCTAACTGGTTATCTGTCATTTTTAACCGATTAATCCGTAACTGCCATAGCGGCGCCGATTTCGTTTTGGCAATGGGAAAACGTTGTTGATACGCCTCGAGTCCCCGTTGGCCCAGTTCCCCTTCAGCAAGAGTGATAACACCTTGGAACTGAACGCCTTGTAGCTGGGAGACCGACTCGGTTTGTGCGCTTACTGTACCGACTACCGACGGGGAAGCGACCATTAAACGGCCATGCTGGGTACTCGGTTCAGTCATTAGCCAAAAACTGACCGTTTCGTTATCTAATGCATAGAAGCAGTTAGCCGCCCAACACTCATCGCCATGTTGCGTGCATAGCGTCAGCACATGCTGGCCAGCTAAGTAATTTAGGCAGTGAGCTAATTCATCCACAAGGATCTCCTGACAATGCATGCAGACAGGGCCGTAAAACAGGCCAACTGCCAGTGGTATTTGTATCTGATTCAAACCGCGAAAGGGACACTCTATACCGGTATTACTACCGATGTGACTCGCCGCTTGACCGAGCACAGCAGTGGTCACGGTGCAAAAGCGTTACGCGGCCGGGGCCCGCTAACGGTTGTCTATCAAAGCCCGGCTGGCGATCGTGCAAGCGCACTACGTCTTGAATACCGAGTGAAGCAACTCAGTCGCTTAAAAAAATTGGTGATTGTAAGGCAGCAGCCGTCCGATATTAATGATTGGTTGATTCAGTCAGCTCAACACTAGGTAAGGTCAAGACTGCTTGGTATTGAGCTGCATCTTGCTCTTCAAGCGGATAAATTACGATCTCTTGTTCACTCAAGCTATCCAAAACTAGTCCTGAGGCAGAGGTAAAGCCTTGATTACGTAACCAAGGGAGTGCTTGATAGCCTACCACCGCGCGGTAGCTAAACTCATTTAAGCTATCTAGCCCTTCAAATAGTAAGTCCTTTGCGAGTGAAGTCGAACTGTACTGGGGGTCTATAACCGCTGCACTTATAACGACCCAATGGAGGTCTTCACCGTTCACTTGGATAGGACTGAAAGCTTGGTAGCCTAGTACTTTCCCTTCATCGTCCGTCGCCACTACACCCAGTGTAATAAAGCCTGCCTCACGGAGTGCCTGAATACGCTCCGCCAAGCGTGGGTCTTTTGCACCATGTCGAACAAGCGTATCGATCCCTGCTGCGTCGAGACCAATTTCAGTACGAAGAAGCATAGTTTTTCCTCTGCAAAGCGTGAAAATATTGGCAAGCGGTAAAAAGAAGGGGTCGGACAGACTTCGATTTACCTTGAAGAAAGTCAGCATAGCACACTCCATCTCATCTCGGTAACTAGGCAGAATAGAGTTGTACCGATGAAAAAAAGCTGCGTCACATCAATATTCCTTAGCCTCAGTTCGCACAAACTGCGAGTCATTTTCATTGGTAATGCGTAAAGTGTAAGCATGTAAGCCCCTTTATACGAAGGTATCCTATGTCTGAAAACCGCCCATTCAAGCTATCGGTGTTAGATCTCGCACCCATTCCGCAATCCTGTATTGCAAGAGATGCTTTCAAACGATCCTTAGCCCTAGCGCGCTTCGCAGAGCAAGCGGGATATCATCGTTATTGGTTAGCCGAACATCACAACATGCCAGGGATTGCTAGCGCAGCGACAAGTGTTCTCATCGGTTATTTGGCCGCTAACACCCGTCATTTACGCTTAGGTTCAGGTGGGGTAATGCTGCCCAACCACGCCCCTTTAGTGATTGCTGAACAGTTCGGGACCTTGGAATCACTCTACCCAGGAAGAATCGATTTAGGGATTGGTCGCGCCCCTGGTAGCGATCCCACCACTATGCAGGCTTTGCGTCGTCATAGTACGCCACAGATGGAGGAGCGTTTTCCAGCTGACGTTCAGCAATTAATTACCTGGTTCGATGCACAACAAGACGATACTTTCACTGTCCAACCCGTACCAGGGGTTGGATTGAATATCCCTATCTGGCTGTTGGGCTCCAGTATGTACAGTGCGCAACTCGCGGCAAGGTTGGGGCTTCCCTTCGCATTCGCCTCGCACTTCGCCCCGGACGTCATCAGTCAAGCAATCGAGCTTTACCGTAACGAGTTCGTTCCGTCAGCCCGATTATCGCAACCTTATGTCATGATAGGGGTAAATATTATCGCGGCAGAAAGTCGGGCGCGGGCACGCTTTCTCTTTACCTCACAACAGCAGCAATTTATTAACTTACGGCGTGGTGTGCCGGGAAAACTTCCTGAACCGGTAGAGACTATGGATAAAATTTGGACTCCTGCCGAGAAGTTTGGTGTGGAACGAGCATTGAGTCTATCCTTAGTCGGTGATCTTGCAGGAGTGACTCATGGATTACGCGCTATTCAGCAGCAGTATCAAGTCGATGAGGTAATGGTTAACGGTCAGATCTACGATAATGATGCGCGGATCTATTCTTACCAACTAGCAATGGAAGCTCACCAAGCTATTCATTCTCTTTCAGCATAAAAAAAGGGAGCCAATTGGCTCCCTTACTCATTCTAACCGCATTAATTAACGGCGTGATTCTTCACGGCGTCCACGATGACCTTCACCGCGGTTACCTTCGTTACGGTTACCGCCGCCAAAACGACGTCCGCCTTCACGACCACCACGACCAGCACCATCACGGCTACCGCCGTCACGACCGCCACGCCCACGGCGAGGTTCGCCTGGTTGCGCATCACCCATCAACTGCATGTTCATCGGTTTGTTCAGGATACGGGTTTTAGTGAAGTGTTGTAATACTTCGCCCGGCATACCTTTTGGTAACTCGATCGTTGAGTGACCATCAAACAATTTGATGTTACCGATATAACGGCTGCTGATATCACCTTCGTTAGCGATGGCACCAACGATATGACGAACTTCAACGCCATCATTGCGGCCAACTTCGATACGGTACAGCTGCATATCACCCACATCACGACGCTCACGACGTGGACGATCTTCACGGTTACCACGACGGTCATCACCGCGACGCTCGTCACGACGATCATCACGCTCGCGGAATTCACGACGTGGAGGACGTGGTGCTTCAGCAGGAACGATTAATGAACGCTCACCTTGAGCCATTTTCAGCAGGGCTGCAGCCAGTGTTTCCATATCAAGATCTTCTTGAGGAGACAGCTTAGTCAACAGACCACGGTAGAGGTCAAGATCACTACTTTCCAGCTGCTGTTGAACACGCGCAGCAAATTTCTCTTGGCGACGAGTGCTTAACAATTCTGCATTGGGAAGTTCAACTTCAGGAATCGTTAGCTTCATTGTACGTTCGATGTTACGCAGCAGACGGCGCTCACGGTTTTCAACAAATAGTAAAGCACGACCTGCGCGCCCCGCACGACCAGTACGGCCAATACGGTGAACGTAAGATTCTGCATCTAATGGGATGTCGTAGTTAACAACTAAGCTAATACGCTCAACGTCTAATCCACGCGCCGCAACATCAGTCGCGATCAGGATATCAAGACGACCATCTTTTAAACGCTCAAGTGTTTGCTCGCGTAATGCTTGGTTCATGTCACCGTTTAACGCTGCGCTGTTATAACCGTTACGCTCTAAGGTTTCAGCCACTTCTAAGGTTGCATTTTTCGTCCGGACGAAAATAATCGCCGCGTCAAAATCTTCCGCTTCTAAGAAACGAACTAATGCATCACTTTTACGACCATAGGCAGTCCAATAAGATTGGCTGATGTCTGGACGTGTAGTTAAGCTCGATTGAATACGAACTTCTTGTGGGTTGTTCATAAAACGACGGGTAATACGACGGATCGCTTCTGGCATCGTGGCCGAGAATAGTGCCGTCTGATGACCTTCTGGGATTTGCGCCATGATGGTTTCAACGTCTTCGATGAAGCCCATACGAAGCATTTCATCCGCTTCGTCCAGCACTAAGCCACGCAGATTTGAGAGATCAAGCGTACCGCGTTTTAAGTGATCAAGTAAACGTCCTGGGGTACCAACAACAATTTGTGGACCTTGACGTAATGCGCGCAGTTGAACGTCATAACGTTGGCCACCGTAAAGAGCCAGAACATTAACGCCACGCATATGTTTTGAGAATTCGTTACATGCTTCACCTACTTGAACTGCCAGCTCACGAGTTGGCGCGAGCACCAGAATTTGTGGCGCTTTTAAAGTAGGATCGATGTTGTTTAGTAATGGCAGTGAAAATGCTGCCGTTTTACCACTTCCGGTTTGGGCCATACCCAATACATCACGGCCAGCTAGCAGGTGTGGAATACACTCGGCTTGAATAGGTGATGGTTTTACGTAACCCAGATCATTCAGTGCAGAAAGAATGGATTCGTTAAGGCCTAGATCGGAAAAAGTGGTTTGAATATCAGTCATGTAGTACAAGTGCCTCTTAGATTGCGGCGGCCAGTCTACATAACTCGTCATGAAAACTTTCAGGTCTTTTCATTGATAAGTGTGAACCGGCTCAAATTAGAAGTTTTTGACAAAAAAACACCCTCATCCCATAAGGATGATGGAAAATTAATTCCTAGATGAAGAGTTTTGTCAGCTATTGCTGGTCAGATTCTGATAAGTCGTCTTGTGCTTGGCCAAGTAGCGCCAGCTCCAACAATGCATATCGGTGCTCAACAAAGTTATTCACATTGTTAGCGACCGTCAGTTTGAATAACGCTTCTGCGTTATCCTTCTCCCCCAGACTTAGGTAATGTTCACCTAAATAGAAGTTGGTTTCACTGAGATGTTCAGCGAGCGAGGTGTTATCCGTAGCATCTTCCTGAAGACTCTGCATCAGCTGCTTTTCGCTGATTTTTCCCAGGTAGAATTCGACTATTTTCCATCCCCATTGATCTCTTTTCGCCGCATTATAACGTTGTTGCAATGCAGACGTTGCTTTGTTGGCATCTAATTTTTCTTCCGCCAAGTAAAGCCATAAACTCCGAAAAGGGTCATTGGGATCGTCGTGATAAAACGCCAGCAGATCATCTTGCGCTAGCTTGTACCGTCCACCATAGTAAAACGCGATGCCACGGTTAAGATGCGCATAATTGTAAGTTGGATCAAGCTCCAGTACAGAATCAAACGCTTCATAGGCAGCATCATAGTTGCCTGCCTGCGTAAGATAAATACCTAAATAATTGAAGACTTCAGGTATATCAGGTCTTATGGACAATGCTTGGGAAAAGTCATTCCGCGCTAATGCCCGCAAACCTAGACTATCATACAACACTCCGCGCTCATATAACAACTGTGCGCGTTCATCTTCTGTCAGTGAACGACTGGCAAGTATTTGTTCCATACGTGCCAGCATCACTTCTTGTTGCAAGGTAGGCTGCAAAGGAACGGCTAATACCTCGTCCTTACGCCAATTTGCGTTGCTACATCCAGCCAGCAACAAAGCTGTCGCAATAAAACCCCAGCGTAAATAAGGCTTCATTCTTCCACTCCCAGGTACCAGCATGCGGATGCAGTCAACAATAAGGTGTCTCAATACTGTGACACCTTAAAAAATAAATCCTGCTTCTATAATGAAGCAGGAAGGTAGACGACGATTATTCTGCGTCAGTCGCTGGCGCGTCGGTCGCTTCAGATGCTTCAGCTTGTGGCTTTTCCATAGCTTCTTTCATACTCAAGCGTACGCGGCCTTGACGATCGATCTCTAAGACCTTAACCGGCACTTCTTGCGCCATTTGTAGGTAATCAGAGACTTTCTCTACGCGCTTATCGGCGATTTGAGAAATGTGTACCAGACCTTCTTTACCGCCGCCGATCGAGACGAATGCACCGAAGTCAACGATACGAGTAACTTTACCATTATAGATACGGCCAACTTCGATATCAGCGGTGATCTCTTCGATGCGACGAATCGCTTCTTTCGCTTTATCACCATCTGTCGCAGCAATTTTGACAGTACCATCATCTTCGATTTCGATCGTTGTACCCGTTTCTTCTGTCAGCGCACGGATAACTGAACCACCTTTACCGATCACGTCCTTGATCTTGTCAGGACTGATACGGATAGTGTGGATACGAGGAGCGAACTCAGAGATATCACCACGGTGAGTACCGATCGCTTCTTCCATCACACTCAGGATATGTAAACGAGCACCTTTCGCTTGGCTTAGGGCTGCTTGCATGATTTCGCGAGTGATACCTTCAATTTTGATATCCATTTGTAGCGCAGTAATACCTTCACGGCTTCCTGCAACTTTAAAGTCCATATCTCCAAGGTGGTCTTCATCACCTAAGATGTCAGACAGGACAACAAAACGCTCATCTTCTTTTACTAAGCCCATTGCGATACCGGCTACCGCTGCTTTAATCGGTACACCTGCATCCATCAGTGCTAGTGATGCGCCACATACAGAGGCCATTGATGAAGAACCGTTTGATTCAGTAATCTCTGATACCACACGAACGGTATACGGGAATTCATCTTGCTTAGGCATCACGGCTAATACGCCACGTTTCGCTAAACGACCGTGACCAATTTCACGACGCTTAGGTGACCCGACCATTCCCGTCTCACCGACAGAATACGGAGGGAAGTTGTAGTGGAACAAGAAGGAGTCTGATTTTTCGCCCATCAGCTCATCCAAGCTCTGCGCATCGCGCGCTGTACCTAAGGTTGCAGTCACTAATGCCTGAGTTTCACCACGGGTAAACAGCGATGAACCGTGAGTACGCGGCAGTACACCGGTACGAACATCAAGTCCACGAACCATATCTTTCTCACGACCATCAATACGTGGTTCACCGTTCAAGACACGGCTACGTACCACGTTTTTCTCGATCGCATGCAGGATATCGCTGATTTCACCTTCGTCTAGGCTTTCATCTTCTGCTAATAAAGCTGCGGTTGTTTCGCTCTTAATGACATCAACTTGAGCATAACGCTCTTGTTTTTCGGTAATACGGTAAGCTTCGCTTAAACGGCTCTCTGCCAATGCCGCGATACGGCTGTTAAGGCTTTCGTTAGCGGCTTCTGGCTGCCAATCCCAACGTGGTTTGCCCGCTTTCTCGACCAGTTGTTTAATGTTCTCAATAACAACTTGTTGTTGGTCGTGACCGAAAACTACCGCACCCAGCATTTGATCTTCTGACAAGATTTCAGCTTCAGATTCAACCATCAATACTGCGTTTTCAGTTCCCGCGACGACTAAATCTAAGCGGCTGGTCGCCAGCTCTTCAGCCGTTGGGTTTAAAACATATTGATCATTGATGTAACCAACACGTGCAGCACCAATAGGACCGTTGAATGGGATGCCTGACAGCGATAGCGCTGCAGAGGCACCGATCATCGCAACGATATCAGGGTGAACTTGTGGGTTTACCGAAACAACAGTTGCAATAACCTGTACTTCGTTAACGAACCCTTCTGGGAATAATGGGCGCACTGGACGGTCGATCAGGCGAGCAATTAATGTTTCGCCTTCGCTTGGGCGACCTTCACGGCGGAAGAAGCTTCCCGGAATACGGCCCGCTGCGTAGGTACGCTCTTGATAGTTCACCGTGAGTGGGAAAAAGTCTTGACCAGCTTTCGCTTTTTTCTGGCCTACAACAGTAACGAATACACAAGTATCGTCCATGCTTACCATCACCGCTGCGGTCGCTTGGCGAGCCATCATGCCGGTTTCGATGGTAACGGTATGTTGACCGTATTGGAATTTTTGAATTGTCGGATTAAGCAAAATCGTTTCCTTTATCGAGGAGAGTAACGCAAATAAGTCATCGTCAATGTGAATAGTTTGCATCCTCGCGACTAATGGTAAGACTCAATAACGCGTTAAGTCCTGTCATTAGCCGCGCGAATCGTGCAACTTTCTTTCACTGAATAACAGTATAACACCCTAGTGCCTGTTACAAAATGGACAACTAATATTCAAAAAAAGGGGCCATGTAGGCCCCTTACACACATAGTGCATTGTAATCTTAACATTGATTCTGCAATTTGTATAAATACAAGGCAGTTTCGCGTAAAGATTTTTTAACTTAGCGACGCAGACCTAGGCTTGCGATCAGGTCAGTGTAACGCTTAACATCTTTACGCTTCAGGTAATCCAGTAGCTTACGACGTTGTGAAACCATACGCAGCAGACCACGACGGCTGTGGTGATCTTTCTTGTGCTCAGAGAAGTGACCTTGCAGGTGAGTGATTTGAGCAGTTAATAGTGCAACTTGTACTTCAGTTGAACCACTGTCGTTAGCATCACGACCATATTTAGCAACGATCTCAGCTTTAGCTTCTACGCTTAGAGACATAATATACTCCAATAAATTTAAATGAATTCGAACCGCCGATCTCTAATTCAGCGACTCACTTTTAGCGCAGACATTCTACTCTGCGCTACGTCAGAGTGCAAACGCCTCAGAGAGGAAATTCCACCACTAAACGTTTCGGGGCAACACGACCTTGGTCGTCGATCTGCGCCATACCGAGAAACTTATCCGTTTCCATTTCAAATACTCGTACCAGCCCATCACTCGGAGCGCCAGAAGCCTGCACGGCTTGCCCCAATTTAAACCAGTGACTACTGACTTGCGGTAGGCTAACCATTGGGTACGCCGCAGCGGGAGTATCCATAGGTAAAAGTAATGGATCGAGTTGCTCGGCGGCAGAGGTGCCTGCAGTATCAGCATCGGCTACCCATTGTTGCAATTGTGCCAGCGTGACCATTTTCTCCGCCGGATAACGATCGACTTGTAGGCGACGTAACATACTAACATGCGCTCCACAGCCTAATCGCTCACCTAAATCGTCAATGATGGTACGAATATAGGTGCCTTTTGAGCAGTGGATTTCCAGCTCCAACTCTTCACCTTCCCAGCGAATAAACAAAAGTTCATACACTGTGATCGGACGAGCTTCACGAGGTACAGTCATTCCTTGCCGTGCATACTCGTAGAGAGGGCGACCTTGATATTTTAACGCAGAGAACATCGTCGGCACTTGCTGAGTATCACCACGGAAATGTTCCAAGGCTTGCGCGAGCTGCTGCGACGTAAACTGAATCGGCCGTTCTTCGACAATATTGCCGTCAGCATCAGAGGTATCCGTACGTTGCCCTAACCGAGCAATCACACGATATCGCTTATCCGCGTCGAGTAGATATTGCGAGAATTTTGTCGCTTCACCCAAGCAAATCGGCAGCATTCCTGTTGCCAAAGGATCTAAAGCGCCAGTATGACCCGCTTTGTTTGCGTTATAGAGTCTTTTAACTTTCTGAAGGACATCATTCGATGACATGCCTTGCGGTTTATCCAGCAACAGCACGCCATGAATATCGCGTCCGCGACGACGTGGACGACCCATTAGTCCTCCTTATCCTCGCTCTTCTCATCCACATGACGTTCGTTATCTTTGTTCACAACGCTAGTCACTAGATTCGACATACGCATCCCTTCTACTAAAGAGTTGTCGTAGAAGAATGTCAGTTCAGGAACGATACGCAGGCGCATCGCTTTACCCAGTAAAGTACGAATAAAGCCAGAAGCATCTTGTAGTGCTTTGACGCCTTGCTTCACGGCATCTTCATCTTTGTCGTTTAAGAATGTCACGAATACTTTTGCATAAGCGAGATCACGAGAGACCTCAACACCTGATACGGTGACCATCATGCCCACGCGCGGGTCTTTAATTTCACGTTGGATGATAACTGCCAGCTCTTTTTGTAATTCTTGAGCGACGCGCTGAGAGCGTCCAAATTCTTTTGCCATTTTTTCTTCCTTTCAAACAATTCGGGAGGCCAAAGGCCTCCCAAATACTGCTAGCTTCGCTAACAATTAATCGATAGTACGTTTGATTTCAATAATTTCAAACACTTCGATTTGGTCGCCTGCACGGACATCGTTGTAGTTCTTCACGCCAACACCACACTCCATGCCGTTACGCACTTCATTGACGTCATCTTTGAAGCGACGTAATGATTCGAGTTCGCCTTCATAGATAACGATGTTATCACGTAGAACACGGATAGGGTTGTGACGCTTGATGATCCCTTCAGTTACCATACAACCGGCAATCGCACCGAATTTCGGTGATTTGAAGACATCACGAACTTGTGCCAGACCGATGATCTGTTGCTTGTACTCTGGCGCCAACATACCGCTCATTGCCGCTTTCACTTCGTCGATCAGGTTATAGATGACCGAGTAGTAACGGAGGTCTAAGCTTTCGGTATCGATCACGCGACGCGCTGAAGCGTCTGCACGAACGTTAAATCCGACCAGAATCGCATTAGAAGCAGCTGCTAAGGTCGCATCTGTTTCGGTGATTCCACCTACGCCTGAACCGACGATTTTCACTTTAACTTCGTCAGTAGACAGTTTCAGTAGTGAATCGCTGATCGCTTCAACAGAACCTTGAACGTCTGCTTTAAGAACGATATTCAGTTCAGAGACATCGCCTTCAGTCATGTTAGCAAACATATTTTCCAGCTTAGATTTCTGCTGGCGAGCTAACTTAACTTCACGGAATTTACCCTGGCGATATAACGCAACTTCACGTGCTTTTTTCTCATCACGGACAACAGTCGCTTCGTCACCTGCAGCTGGAACCCCTGACATACCGAGGATTTCTACAGGAATAGATGGACCTGCAGTCATCACTTCGCGGCCGAGTTCATCACGCATCGCACGGACGCGTCCATATTCGAAGCCACACAGTACAATATCCCCTTTATTCAAGGTTCCCGCACGAACCAGTACGGTTGCAACTGGGCCACGACCTTTATCTAGGAAAGATTCGATAACAACACCGCTTGCCATACCGTTACGGTTAGCCGTCAGCTCAAGGACTTCGGCTTGTAACAGGATTGCTTGCAGTAAATCGTCGATCCCAGTACCGGCTTTCGCAGAGACGTTAACAAACATATTTTCGCCGCCCCACTCTTCCGGCACGATACCGAATTGGGTCAGTTCGTTCTTCACACGGTCCGGATCAGCTTCTGGCTTATCACACTTGTTGACCGCAACGATAACCGGAACGTTCGCCGCTTTCGCATGCTGAACCGCTTCAATCGTTTGCGGCATCACGCCATCGTCAGCCGCCACAACGAGGATAACAATATCAGTCGCTTGAGCACCCCGTGCACGCATTGCGGTAAACGCGGCGTGTCCCGGAGTATCTAAGAAGGTGACCATACCGTTATCGGTTTCAACGTGGTAAGCACCGATATGCTGGGTGATCCCGCCGGCTTCGCCAGAGGCAACACGCGTTGAACGGATGTAGTCCAGTAACGAGGTTTTACCGTGGTCAACGTGGCCCATGATGGTGACAACCGGTGCACGTGGCTCTAATTCAGCCATTGTACCGGTATCACGGTCGCTCATTACTGCTTCTTCTAACTCGTTCTCACGACGTAGAATAACTTTGTGGCCCATCTCTTCCGCCACAAGCTGTGCAGTCTCTTGGTCGATAACTTGGTTAATGGTCGCCATTGCGCCCATTTTCATCATCACTTTGATAACTTGCGAGCCTTTAACGGCCATTTTATTCGCCAGTTCTGCAACAGTGATAGTTTCACCAATTTGTACATCACGGTTTACAACTTGTGCTGGCTTGTTGAAGCCTTGTTGCAGCGAACTCTTACCGCGCTGTTTACCTTTACCACCGCGTCCCGCAGCACGGGCTTCTTCACGATCGGTTTTCGCTTCAGAGTGCTTGTTACCTTTCTTTGCACGAGGAGCTTTTGCCGTACGACCACGACCACGACCACCTTCAACTTCACGATCGTTTTCGTCTTCAGCTTGGCGAGCATGTTGTGAAGTCGTTACGTGATAGTCAGTTTCCTCTTCGGTCTTCTGACTCGCTTTTTCCCACTCTTCGCCTTTCTCTTCAGCAAGACGACGTGCTTCTTCTGCTACACGCTGTGCTTCCGCTTCAATTTTACGGCGCGCTTCTTCTTCAGCTTTACGCTTCAGCTCAGCATTTTCAGCTTCGCGGCGTGCTTTTTCGGACTGTGCGTCTTTATTCATAGTTTGATTCTGTTGGGTCACTTTATTTGATTCCACCGCCTGACGCTTAGCGGCTTCTTCCGCCTCACGTTTAGCTTTTTCTTCCGCTTTACGCTTCGCTTCTTCAGCCGCTTGCTTAGCTTCTTCTGCTGCCTGCTTAGCTTTTTCTTCCGCTTCACGCTGTGCTTGCGCTTCAGCCTCAGCTTGCGCTTTACGCTCAGCTTCAGCATCTTCTTTCACATAAGTGCGTTTTTTGCGGACTTCAATCTGCACCGACTTACTTTTTCCACCGGTACTTGGCACGTTAAGCGTACTACGAGTTTTACGTTGAAGCGTCAATTTACTCGACGCTGTATTTTTCTGATGAGCACGCAAGGTGTCTTGTTCTTCTTGCGTCACAGAATCGTTATCGGATTTACGAATACCCGCATCAGCCAATTGCTGAACTAAGCGATCGACCGGAGTATTCAGTTGTGTTGCCAGCGCTTTTACTGTTACATCAGTCATGCTTTTCCTTCCTGTTTGTTATGCGTCGTCGCCAAACCAGCAGATATTACGAGCCGCCATAATCAGCGTACCGGCTTTTTCTTCGTCCAGTTGTTCGATATCTGCTAGATCGTCAACACCTTGCTCCGCAAGATCTTCCAGGGTGGAAACACCAATAGCCGCTAAACGATTTGCTAAATCTGGAGTGATGCCTTCTAAGCCCAGCAGGTCTTCTGCAGGGGGTTTGATGGCTCCGCCAGTAGCAGAATCTTGGGCTAAGGTGGTCAACGCATTCTTAGCGCGTTCACGCAAAGCTTCTACCATCTCTTCGTCAAGGCCATCAATTTCCAGTAATTCGTCTACTGGAACGTAAGCCAATTCCTCGAGAGAAGAGAACCCTTCTTCAACAAGCACAGTGGCGAACTCTTCATCAATATCAAGATATTTGGTAAAGGTCGCAATCGCGGCATGTGCCTCTGCCTGGTGCTTAGCTTGTAAATCTTCTACCGTCATGACGTTCAGATCCCAACCACTCAGTTGAGAAGCTAAACGAACGTTTTGGCCATTACGGCCGATAGCTTGTGCTAAGGTACTCGCTTCAACGGCGATATCCATAGTGTGGTTATCTTCATCAACAACGATTGAAGAGACATCCGCTGGAGCCATAGCATTGATCACGAACTGCGCAGGGTTATCGTCCCACAGCACGATATCAATACGCTCACCGCCTAATTCGCTTGAAACAGCCTGAACACGTGCACCACGCATTCCTACACAAGCGCCGACTGGGTCGATACGTTTATCGTTAGTTTTCACCGCAATCTTCGCACGTGACCCAGGATCACGGGCTGCACCTTTAATTTCGATGACTTCTTCACCGATTTCTGGTACTTCGATACGGAACAGTTCGACCAACATTTCTGGTTTAGAACGGGTCACGAACAGTTGAGCACCGCGCGCTTCAGGACGAACGGCATATAGCACTCCGCGCACTCTATCACCCGCACGGAAGTTTTCACGTGGTAGCATATCTTCACGTAAAATCACGGCTTCAGCATTGTTACCGAGGTCAAGAATGATGTTATCGCGATTCACTTTCTTGACAATAGCGGTAATGATTTCACCCTGCTGCTCACGGAATTGATCAACCACTAACGCGCGTTCTGCTTCACGGACTTTTTGAACAATAACTTGTTTTGCGGTTTGCGTCGTGATGCGGTCAAAGGTCACTGATTCGATTTGATCTTCAACATATTCACCAAGCTGCAGACTTTCATCTTCGAAACGGGCCGCATCAAGCGTAATTTCGCGGGTCGGCATTGTCACTTCGTCGACGATCACCCAACGGCGAAACGTATCGAAATCGCCACTTCTACGATCGATTTCAACGCGAACTTCGATTTCTTGTTCGTATTTTTTCTTAGTTGCTGTCGCCAGCGCGCTTTCTAATGCTTCAAAAATTTTCTCACGCGGCAGGGCTTTTTCATTCGAAACGGCTTCAACAACCGCTAAAATTTCTTTATTCATCCTGGTTAGCCTCAATCAGAACGTTTAAAAACGAGGGATAATATTTGCTTTCTGAATATTACTCAGTGCAAACACTTCGTCTTTGCCGTCAACCGACAATGTGACCATCTCACCTTCTATGGATTTGATAGTCCCCTGCCATTTGCGACGATTTTGTACAGCGATACGTAGTACCACACTGACATCTTGGCCAGCGAAACGTTCATAATGCGCTGCGGTAAATAATGGTCGATCCAGTCCCGGGGAGGATACTTCAAGGTGATACGCCACCGTAATTGGATCTTCTACGTCCATGACAGCACTGACTTGATGGCTGACATCGGCACAGTCGTCAACATTGATACCATTTTCGCTATCAATATAAATACGAAGTGTAGAAGTGCGAGCCCGCACGAACTCTATGCCCACTAATTCATACCCCAGTGCTTCAACTGGCGCGGTAATCAACTCTGTTAACTTTTGTTCTAACGTGGACAAAGCCACCCCCAAGACATAAAAAAAGGGCTAACGCCCAGTATAACAACGCTTTTCTGATAATAAAAAACCCCGAAAAATCGGGGTTTTAATCAGAATCCTGTATGGGCCTGTCGAAGGACAGGAGCCATTTTCGATAGACATTTTTCTAAAACCCGTCGTTTTAACGACGTCGATTTGGAAAAAGAACTAGGAAAATGGTTGCGGGGGCCGGATTTGAACCGACGACCTTCGGGTTATGAGCCCGACGAGCTACCAGGCTGCTCCACCCCGCGTCCGAAAAACAGCTCAATATTACGCCTAGACGAGCACAAAAGCAAATTTAACTGCGGGCGCCATGCACTGAAAGCTGAATTCGAAGATACCTTCAACGCGCTTAATCTACTTTTCGACAAAAGGTGGCTAAACAAACGACCCATGCAAATCACAAGAAAGAGTAAGTACCGATGTATTCCACCTTAATCTTGCCACAGCACGCTTTAGGGTAAGCGATTCATCATTAATGTTAAGTCCCCTGTCCATAACGTACTATCGAACCGTTTTCCCACTGACTTTATCGCCAAGGACCTTGACGCATTGATCATCTAAGAACGGATTAATGAGTATCTGTTGCGTTTTACTTCGTTGACGGCCTAAGTAAAAAATAGGATCAAGGGACTAAAGAGGGTTGAGAAAGCAAATAGAAAGGAGGAGTGGCCATATTGTGATTCGTAGCAGTCACTGAATAATGCAGGGTCATGACTTATTCATAAATACTACCCAAACAAAAAAAGACGCTATTAAGCGTCTTTTTTCTCAATATTGGTACCGAGGACGGGACTTGAACCCGTAAGCCCTATTTGGGCACTACCACCTCAAGGTAGCGTGTCTACCAATTCCACCACCACGGCACTGCTGATACTTGCAATCAGTTGGCGTTACTGCGGGATATCACTCGCTGGCGAAGAGGTTTTCGCTGGCTGTTGAGTTTGCTCAGTCTTAGCTGGAGCACTCAAATTATCCCACTCACTGCCTTTATGTGTTTTATTACTGTTTAGATTACCAAGCACCAGGCTAATAATGAAAAACAGCGCAGCAAGAATACCGGTCATACGTGTCAGGAAATTACCTGAACCGCTTGAACCAAATAATGTTCCAGAGGCACCTGCACCGAAAGATGCTCCCATATCAGCGCCTTTACCTTGCTGTAACATCACCATAGCGATTAACGCAATAGCGACTAGCAGGAAAATAACTAAAAGAGCTTCGTACATAATTAACCTGTTTCCTTGTACGTAATCGTACATTTAAAACGCATCTACCTTCACAAGGAAAGAACTCCCCTGAAGAGGATGTGAATACTAACCAAAGGCAACGCACTCTGCAAGTGCAATTTACGTTGCCGGTTTTGATCGCGGAAAAAAGCAGCAAACCGCTCGTAAGGGTTTACGAATACAGTGGGGTTACTGCACTTCATAACGAAATATTGGGGCCAAAACAGTTTTTTGCGGTAAAAAGAAGCGCTACAAGCGCTTCACTATTTCCGCGATTGATTGGGCTAATTCTGTCACTTCTTCTTTATTCTCGCCCTCTACCATTACGCGAATTAACGGTTCAGTACCTGATTTACGCAACAATACCCGCCCACGGCCAGCCAGTTGCTGCTCCGCTTGGTGCAATGCAGCCAGTACATCATCATGTTGAAGCGGATCGCTACCCGCGGAGAAACGTACATTGACCAAAACTTGTGGCAACAGTTTCATACCGCTACATAAATCATGTAGGGATAACTTATTCCCGACAACTGCCGTTAAGACTTGTAAACCCGCGATGATGCCATCTCCGGTCGTCGTTTTATCGAGTAAAATAACATGCCCAGAATTTTCTGCTCCAACCAGCCATCCGCGTTCTTTCAGCTTCTCCAATACATAACGGTCACCGACTTTCGCTCGCTCAAAAGGAATACCTAATTGCTTCAGGGCGAGCTCTAGCCCCATATTACTCATTAATGTACCGACGACACCGCCGCGTAGATTACCTTGTCGTAAACGTTCGCGGGCGGTGATATAAAGGATCTGGTCGCCATCAACCGTCTGCCCCAAATGGTCAACCATCATAATACGGTCACCGTCACCATCGAGCGCAATACCGAGATCGGCCTTTTCCGCTAATACTCTCTTTTGGAGTTGACCTAAATCTGTCGCACCACACTCTTTATTGATATTCATTCCATTTGGTGAGGCACCAATGGTAATCACCTCAGCACCAAGCTCACGCAACACATTCGGCGCAATATGGTATGTCGCACCATTGGCGCAGTCGACGACAATTTTTAGACGATTCAAACTAAGATCGCTGGGAAAGGTCCCTTTACAAAATTCAATATATCGTCCTGCTGCATCCACAATACGACTCGCACGTCCTAGCTCCGCTGAGGGCACACAAGTAATCTCTTTCTCAATTTCGGCTTCGATCGCGGCTTCGACTTCATCAGGGAGTTTCGTCCCCTCGGTCGAAAAGAATTTAATCCCATTGTCATCGAATGGGTTATGAGAGGCAGATATTACTACCCCGGCTTCCGCGCGGAACGTCCGTGTTAAATAGGCAATTGCTGGCGTCGGCATCGGCCCAGTGAAAGCAGCAGATAATCCAGCTGCCGCCAGGCCTGCTTCCAAAGCAGACTCCAACATATATCCAGATATTCGGGTATCTTTGCCAATAATGACTTTTTTGGAACCTTGTCCGGCAAGTACTTTACCGGCGGCCCAGCCTAATTTTAAGACGAAATCAGGCGTTATTGGCGATTCGCCAACCTTGCCGCGAATACCATCGGTACCAAAATATTTACGTTCGCTCATGAATTATCCTTTTGCTCTGAGAGTCGCTTCAACCACGCGTATCGCTTCAACGCTTTCTTTCACATCATGTACTCGAATAATTTGTGCGCCCTGCATCGCCGCAATGACTGCACAGGCCAGGCTACCACTCAATCGCTGAGTTGGCCCGACATTTAGAAGTTGACCAATCATGGACTTTCGAGACATTCCAACTAATAACGGCAAATCAAAATGATGGAAATGGTCCAAATTAGCCAATAACTCATAATTATGTTGGAGGTTTTTACCAAATCCAAAACCGGGATCGAGCAACAGATTTTCCCGTTTTATTCCTGCAGCCGTGCAACGCACTATTTCGGAGGCTAAGAAACTATCAACTTCGGTAATAATTTGCTGATAGCTAGGGCTATGCTGCATCGATTTCGGCTCGCCTTGCATATGCATCAGGCAGACTGGCAAATCAACGTCGGCTGCAGCCTCACGCGCACCGGGTTCATTCAATGAGCGAATATCGTTAATTAAGTGGGCACCTGCGGCAGCGGCGGCACGAATCACTTCGGGTTTGGAGGTATCAACCGAGATCCAAACTTCGAATCTTTGAGATAATGCTTCAACGACTGGGATAACACGCGCCAATTCATCTTCTACTGAAACTTCATCAGCACCAGGGCGAGTAGATTCGCCGCCAATATCAAGAATGGTCGCCCCAGCTATTACCATTTCATTCGCATGTGTAATCGCATCGATCAACGTTTTATGGCGGCCACCGTCAGAGAAAGAATCTGGGGTCATATTTAAAATCCCCATGATATGGGGAAAAGAGAGATCTAACTCACTCCCTCGCGCACGCAATTTCATTCAGTATCCTCTTTAACGCTCTATCGATGTGATGCAAAAAAAAACCCCGCATAAGCGGGGCTTTATTGTAGCGCGAACTGCCACTATTTATCGAATGATTCAGACATTACATTGGGTTGCCTGGATCATTATTCTCTGGTGCATCGACAGGACGAGCTGCTTGCGGTGGCGCAACAGATTCTTCTTCTTTCACTGCCGGCTCAGTCCAACCTGCTGGAGCACGAACTTCTCGACGCGCCATCAAATCATCAATTTGAGGAGCATCGATAGTTTCATACTTCATCAGCGCATCTTTCATCGTATGCAAGATGTCGATGTTCTCATTGAGCAGCTGACGAGCACGTTGATAGTTGCTGTCGATCAAGTGTTTGATTTCTTGGTCGATGATACGCGCGGTTTCGTCGGACATATGTTTCGCTTTAGCCACAGAGCGGCCTAGGAAAACTTCACCTTCTTCTTCTGCGTACAGTAGAGGACCTAATTTCTCAGAGAAGCCCCACTGGGTAACCATATTACGTGCGAGGTTAGTCGCCACTTTAATATCATTAGATGCCCCGGTAGATACTTTTTCTGGACCGTAGATGATCTCTTCCGCTAAACGTCCGCCATAAAGGGTCGAAATTTGGCTCTCTAATTTCTGACGGCTTGCACTGATTGCATCGCCTTCAGGTAAGAAGAAAGTTACCCCTAACGCACGTCCACGTGGAATAATTGTCACTTTATGTACTGGATCATGCTCCGGTACTAAGCGACCAATAATCGCGTGTCCTGCTTCGTGGTAAGCCGTTGACTCTTTTTGCGCTTCCGTCATAACCATTGAACGGCGCTCTGCACCCATCATGATCTTGTCTTTAGCTTTTTCAAACTCGACCATCGAGACAACACGTTGGTTGCTACGCGCAGCAAAGAGTGCTGCTTCGTTTACGAGGTTTGCTAAATCAGCACCAGAAAAACCTGGTGTACCACGCGCGATGATCGCGGCATCAATATCAGTCGCCAAAGGAACGCGACGCATATGCACTTTTAAGATTTGCTCACGGCCACGAACATCAGGTAATCCAACAACGACTTGACGGTCAAAACGACCTGGACGAAGGAGCGCAGGGTCAAGCACGTCAGGGCGGTTAGTCGCCGCAATAACGATGATCCCTTCATTACCTTCAAAGCCATCCATCTCAACGAGCATTTGGTTCAGCGTTTGTTCACGTTCATCGTGACCACCACCTAGCCCAGCGCCACGTTGACGTCCTACTGCATCAATCTCATCGATAAAGATGATGCAAGGTGCGGATTTCTTTGCCTGTTCGAACATATCACGAACACGTGATGCGCCCACACCAACAAACATTTCAACGAAATCTGAACCGGAAATGGTGAAGAACGGAACTTTCGCTTCCCCTGCAATCGCCTTGGCCAGCAGCGTTTTACCGGTCCCTGGAGGGCCGACCATCAACACGCCTTTAGGAATTTTTCCGCCGAGCTTTTGGAAACGCGAAGGTTCACGAAGATATTCCACCAGCTCACTGACTTCTTCTTTCGCTTCGTCACAACCTGCGACATCGGCAAAAGTGGTTTTAATCTGATCTTCCGTCAACATGCGGGCTTTGCTTTTACCGAAAGACATGGCACCTTTGCCACCGCCTCCCTGCATTTGACGCATAAAGAAGATCCATACGCCAATTAGCAACAACATTGGGAACCAAGAAATAAAGATAGAGGTCAGCAGACTTTGACCTTCTGGCGGTTCACCAACAACTTTTACCTTCTTAGATAAAAGATTTTGCAGTAATTGCGGGTCATTGACAGGAATATACGTAGTATATTTATTGCTATCGTTAGTGGTTACGTTAATCTCACGCCCATTAATACGTGCCTCGCGAATCTGGTTTTGATTCACTTCTGTCACGAAAGTTGAATAATCGACTTTCTTGCCATTTGACTCGCTGGGCCCAAAGCTTTGGAATACAGTCATTAGCACTACCGCGATGACTAACCAAAGAATTAGGTTTTTCGCCATGTCACTCAAGGGATTAACCTCTTATTTACAACGATGTTAACAGAAAGCGTAGGGAGCTATGGTTTGCGCCCAGTCGCTACAATGTACACTTCACGAGAACGTGAACGCGAAGCGTCTGGCTTACGAACTTTAACCTTCGTAAATAAGGAGCGGATTTCGCGTAGGTAATCATCAAAACCATCTCCCTGGAACACCTTTACTACAAAACTGCCACCTGGTGCCAACACATCGCGACACATTTCAAGTGCAAGTTCTACAAGATACATCGCACGAGGAATATCTACCGCGGGAGTGCCGCTCATATTTGGTGCCATATCTGACATTACTACCTGCACCTTACCGTCACCGACACGATCGAGCAACGCTTTTAGTACAGCTTCTTCTCGGAAATCACCTTGAAGAAAGTCTACACCAACAATTGGATCCATTGGCAAGATATCACATGCGATAATTCGACCGCTTGCACCTATCTGATCGACCACATATTGTGACCAACCACCGGGCGCGGCCCCTAAATCTACAACCGTCATACCTGGTTTAAAGAGACGATCACCTTGTTGGATCTCATCCAGTTTAAACCATGCTCGCGAACGTAGACCTTTCTTTTGTGCTTGTTGCACATATTTATCGCTAAAGTGTTCCTGTAACCAGCGACTTGAGCTGGCTGAACGCTTCTTTCCCGTCATACTTTTTCCAACATTTTTGTATCGCAGCGATAAATCATTACGCAAAATGCTGCGTTGATTTGGCGATATACTAGAGATGGCGGTACAATGACCTGTTTTCAATCCCTGAGTAAGTAAATAATACGATGAATCTAAGTACTAAACAAAAACAGCACCTGAAAGGTCTCGCTCATCCATTGAAGCCCGTCGTGATGTTAGGCAACAATGGTTTAACCGAAGGCGTTCTCGCTGAACTTGACCAAGCTCTAGAACACCATGAGCTAATCAAAGTGAAAATCGCGACTGAAGACCGTGAAACCAAAGCGTTGATCGTGGCAGCAATTGTTCGTGAAACCTCAGCGGCGGAAGTTCAGGTTATCGGTAAGACGCTGGTGCTTTACCGTCCTTCTAAAGAAAAGAAAATTTCTTTGCCGCGTTAATTCTGGAAGAAAATATCATTATTTCACCTCCAGTTAAAAGGCTGTTTTACAGCCTTTTTCTTACCTAAAGATATATTAGCACGGTTAATCCGGTTTGCGGGACCGAAATGCTGAAAAGCCTCGTCGCAACGCGATATATCTTCGCCGTCTAGGGGTTAAAGGTACTCAACCTTAATAACTTCATATTCCACATCACCCCCTGGCGTTTTTACGACAGTCACATCATCCACTTCTTTACCGATCAATCCTCGTGCCATCGGCGAATTAACCGAAATCAGATTTTGCTTAAAGTCAGCTTCGTCATCGCCCACTATCCGATAAGTCGCTTCTTCTTCCGAATGGGTATTATATACGGTTACTGTCGCACCAAAAATAACGCGGCCTGTTGCAGCCATTTTCGTCACGTCAATAATTTGTGCATTCGATAATTTTGCTTCAATTTCTTGAATACGGCCTTCACAAAAACCTTGCTCTTCACGCGCAGCATGGTATTCCGCATTTTCCTTTAAGTCCCCGTGCTCTCTCGCTTCGGCGATAGAGGCAATAATACGAGGGCGCTTAACATTTTTAAGCTCATTAAGCTCTTCACGCAGTTGCTCTGCACCGCGAAGGGTCATAGGAATCTGGCTCATCTTATACTCCTCATTAATCTGTTATTCAGTCAATCATCCTGATTCGATGCCAGCTTAACCGATTAAGCTGCACCTAAATTTGAAACAAAACAATCCCGCCTCAGATAGTTTGCTATCCAAGACGAGTGAATTTTCAGTTTGATACATATTTTACCCGAGAGTTCCTCCCGGATCATCGTTTACTTTGCCCCTCAAGGGGACGTAGTATTGCGGGCTCCACTGTTAACGACGCCGAGATTATGCGACTTTCAAGATTGATTACAGCACTTACCCTTGGGGTAACGCTACAAGCCTCTGCAACGCCTGTCGAGGATTATACCCAATACCTTCCTGATGGTACCAATCTCGCGTTCATGGCGCAAAGGGTAGGCGATACAACACCGATTGTCGATTATCACGGAAAACAAATGGCACTGCCTGCGAGTACAATGAAAGTGTTCACTGCACTGGCTGCCTTACTTGAACTTGGCAAAGATTTTCGTTTCCAGACCACCTTTGAAAGTAAGCAAAAAATAGCCGGTAATACTTTGCAAGGGGACCTCGTTGCTCGTTTTGGTGGTGACCCGACATTTACGCGGCAAGACTTACGAAATATGGTCGCGCAACTCAAACAAAAGGGCGTTACGCATATCCAGGGTAACTTAGTCATCGATACCTCGGTTTTCGCGAGCCACGATATGGCTCCCGGCTGGCCATGGAATGATTTAACGCAATGCTTTAGCGCGCCTCCCGCAGCCGCGATTATCGATAAAAACTGTTTCTCTATTTCGCTTTATAGCGCGAAAACACCGGGAGAAAATGCTTTTATCCGTATCGCCTCTTACTATCCAGCCCATATGTATAGTGAGGTAAAAACCTTAGGCCCTAATTCAGGTGAAGCGCAATATTGCGAACTTGATGTCAATCCAGGGGAACTAAATCGCTATACCCTAACGGGATGTCTGCGTCAGCGTAATGATCCACTGCCCCTAGCTTTCGCCGTACAGGATGGCGCTGCTTGGGCGGGGGAAATTTTACGCGATGAGTTACGCAAGGCGGATATCGACTATAGTGGCCATTTGGTCCGACAAACGCAACCTGGTGAACCCGGTACCGTACTCGCCATTGAACAATCGGCCCCGCTTCATAGCCTGTTACATACCATGCTGAAAAAATCAGACAATATGATTGCCGACACGGTTTTCCGAACAATCGGCCATCACTACTTTAACGTACCTGGTACCTTTCGAGCAGGCTCGGATGCGGTGCGCCGTATCCTTCGTGAGAAAGCCGGCGTAGATATGGGAAACACTATCCAAGTCGATGGTTCAGGGTTATCGCGACACGATTTAGTGGCGCCGGATACCATGATGCAAGCTCTACAATTTATTGCGAAGAATGACAGTAGCCTCGACTTTATTAGCATGCTTCCTTTAGCCGGTTACGATGGCACCTTGCAATATCGAGGCGGGTTGCATGAAGCTGGAGTCGATGGAAAACTTTCAGCGAAGACCGGTTCACTACAGGGAGTCTATAACTTGGCGGGCTTCTTGACGACGTCGCGCGGAACACGTATTGCCTTCGTACAATACCTTTCAGGCTATGCAGTACCCCCTGAAGATCAGCGCACGCGCCGCGTTCCCCTCGTTCGGTTTGAAAGCCGGCTATACAGTGATTTGTATCGAAATTATTAGCCATAAAAAACCCGCTTACGCGGGTTTTTTATTAGAAGTGAGTATTAAGACTCATGTAGAAAGTTCGGCCTGACTCGTTGTAAGTGTTAGCACCGGCTCCATATAAGGCACTATATTCACCCTTAGGATTAATCGTCTGAGTGGTTTGTGCATTACCCTCGCGGAAGTGACGTTTATCAAAGAGGTTATCGATCCCTGCCGTCACACTGACATTCTTGGTAGCATCCCATGTCGCGCTTGCACCAAAGATGCTGTATGGACTGACTTCACGGGTATCAGGATAACTGACTTTATCCCCTTGGTAGTTACGGCTCTTCGGTTTCTGTTTGCCGTACCAAGTCCATGTTGCTTGTACCGACAGGTCCTGACGAATCTGCCACTCGACATTGGAATTCAAGGTAAATTGTGGAATTACAGAAAGACGATCATGGTTCGTCTTATCCTTACTTTGCAGCATCCACGTCATATTGTTATTCCAAGTAACGGTATCGGTGACTGGGACATTAAAGGTTCCCTCTAGTCCTTCAACAACCGCACGCGGTACATTTTCCCATTGGAAAACACGGGTACCACTGCTGTTGGTTGAGGTAACATCGTTACCCGATTCAATTTTATTATGGTAGTCATTACGGAAATAAGTCAGGCCAGCTTGGAGTCCAGCAAGATCTTTATACTCTAGGCCGATCTCTTTGTTGACACTGGTCTCTGCTTTCAGGTCGCGATTCCCCTGCAAATAGCAGCCCGAGCTCGAGCTGCCGTAACACCCTTGTCCTTTGCTATAGAGAATATAGTTGGGGTTGGTTTGATACAGATTAGGCGCTTTGTAGGCACGGGCGATCCCCATCTTCAACGTCCACTCATTGGTGAGCTGCTGAGTTAAGTTAAGTGATGGGCTCCAGTTAGTGCCGACAATAGAGTGGTGATCAAAGCGGATGGCCGGCGTTAAAACCGTTGAATCCGTAATATCCATATTGTCTTCAGCAAACATTGAGAAGATCTGCGCTTGCGAATACGGTGAGCGCGTACTCGTTCCGACACCACTAATCGCTCCGCCAGTGTTGCTCCCAGTAAGCGCTTGGCCGGTCGAGGTACCATCTTTCATCTTCTGCTGGTTCCACTCAGTCCCCAAAGTGAGGTTCTGATCTACCCAAGCAGTAAAGGGAATACTGACTTCGCTATGCAGCAGCACATCACTTAAATCGATATCAGAAAATCCAGCATTATCATTAAACCTTCCTTCTCCCCCGCCTGCCAACCCCTCGGTAATCCTTGAGTTACGGGTTCTTTCATATTGCGCATAGGTATTGGTGCTAACACCGTTGTCCCAAACACCAGTCCAGGTTAAGGCATAATCTTGGCGATAAATACGGTTAGTTTCGTCACCATATTTACTTTTTACATAATCTGTCGTATTGGTGTTCTGCGTATCACCCGCATAAATATTTCCTTGGCGGCTGGTCCCGGCTTCGAATTCTAGGTGCTGATTAGGCGCAAATTCCCAGTTCAGTTTACCATGAAGGTCTTTATCTCGTACCCCTTCTCTTCCAGCAGGAAAACTTCCTTTGTAAAGTGGGCCTACACGCGGTGCTGAATGGCTTTGGTTGATATCATAAGCATCTGCCTGAGTCTTATCGATATTTCCCCAAATACTTAAGGTTAGACTATCGGTTGCTGGGCCCATCAAGCTGAAGTTTGTTCGTTTGGTCGAGCCTTCAGATTTGTGTTGCGGAACGTTGTAATACGCGTTCCAAGAGCCATGCCACTCCTTATTCGCTTGCTTGGTGATGATGTTGACCACCCCACCCATTGCCCCGCTACCGTAGCGCGCCGCAGCAGGTCCACGGATGACTTCAATATGATCAATCATTTCTGGTGGTACCCAGTTGGTATCACCCCGTGAATCTCGCTCGCCCCGCCATCCATAACGCACGGAGTTTTTACTACTAACTGGACGGCCATCGATCAAGATCAAGGTATTTTCTGGTCCCATGCCCCGAATATCAATTTGACGGTTATTCCCCCGCTGCCCGCTGGTCGAGTTACCTGTCAAATTCACCCCAGGCTGCGTACGAATAATTTCCGATACATCGCGAGCAGGGGGGTGTTTTCGTATTGCCTCGGATGAGATCGTCGAAACACCAGGCGCTTGAAGCGTTTGCTGACGTGCCGTTACGACGATGGAGTTATGCGAGGCTTCTTTGGTAGATAATGCTTCGTCACCAGAGGTTTGTGTTGGGGTTTCATCCGTCGCTGAGGTATTGACAGTAGTATCCGTTGAAGCCGCTGAAACCGGCGTGCAATAAAGAAAAAGCGAGCTACCTAGCTCAAGACAAATTGCAGCAGAAAGAAATGATAATTTTTTCATTTGTTATAATCCCAGTTCCCTAGGTCTGTGCTGTGTGTGTGTTTAGTAAGGAGCCTTTACGTAACCGGTCATATTCTGTCATTAAAAGCGCAATAAATGACAAACAACGTAAAGAGAGATTGCAATCTATTGCAGATGAAAATAATTATCAATACTATTATCAATAAATCTCGCTTCTCAACGCTATTCGCAGGTAGCGGCTATAAAAGATAATTTTGCACATGCTTATTCCTGAATGGTTTACCTCTGATACCGGTACCGAGCTGTGGTGGCAAGCACAGCAACAACAAGGTTTACCGCGCCTTGAACCCATTGATGCGCAACAGTGCCGGGTGACCTTTCTTTGGCGTCAACCAGTGACAACAACTAACGAGCAGCCCATACAAGCGGTGTGGCTTAATATTACCGGAATCACTGACCACCATCAGCCGAATCCACCGGTATCCCTAGTCCGATATCTCGATACCGATGTCTGGCATCTTAGCCTCACCTTGCCCTCTCGCTGGCGAGGAAGCTACTGCTTAATTCCTGATTCAAATAACGATGTAGGGTTACAAAACCAAGATATTTTCCAGCGTCGTGAATGGTGGCGGGAACAATTCCAGCATGCCCAGCACGATAGACTCAACAGGTTACGCTCTTGGTCCGCCGGCCGAGGCATGTCTGTCTCTCCCCTACACCTTCCGGATGCACCCTTGCAAGCCGAGTGGCAAGCATGGGATCGAGGAGAAGACAGCTCTATCCCCCTTAAGGTCATTACTTGGAAGAGTCATCGATTGGGGAATGAACGTCGGGTCTGGTGCTACGGTACGGCGAAGGACGAAACAGTAAATTACCAGCATTTAGCCTTATTACTTGATGGCCAATTCTGGGCAAACACTCTCCCCATTGCCAGCCCACTGCAACAATTAACGGATAAGGGCAAGCTCCCCGTAGCCCTCTACATCATGCCTGAAATCATTGATCGTGAGCATCGCGGGCGTGAATATCCCTGTAATGCCGAGTTTTGGCAGGCTATTAATGAGGAGTTACTCCCGTTAATTAAACAGGTGTTTAACTGGCAACAGGCCCCTGACCGAACCTTAGTAACAGGGCAAAGCTTTGGTGGGCTTGCCTCAGTCTATGCTTGCCTCAATTGGCCAGAACTTTACGGTAAAGCGCTCAGCCTTTCTGGTTCATTCTGGTGGCCAAATCGGGGCCAAGCTGCGGGTTACTTGATTCAACAATTACAGCAACAAACTCCCTCTATTGCCCCTCGTCACATTTTGCTAGAAGCCGGTTGTCGCGAAACCTTAATTTGCGAGGCCAATCGTGAAATGGATAAGTGGTTAAGTCATTACCACATCCCACATTCATTACGTTATGTCGAAGGTGGACACGATGCTCTCTGGTGGCGGGGAAGCTTATTAGATGGATTACAAGCGTTATGGCAGGAAGAATAATATGATGAATATCGAAGATAGTGTCGCACAACAGCCTCATACCACTGAGTGTAATAAAGCCCCATCTCCAGTGAAGACGCGCCGTTTACCACTCGTTGCGGCGCAGCCTGGTATATGGATCGCCGACCAGCTTTCCCCTTTTAATAATGCTTTTGCCGTTGCACATGCCATCTCGCTCCCGGGCAGGCTCAACCTTGAAATGATGCAGCAAGCTATTCAGCAAGGTTTAGCTGAAGCCGATACCGTCAATTTCCACTTTGATGAGCACGAAGGCGAAGCTTTCCAATATTTGGATGCCAATAATACCATTGAGGTGGAGTCGATTGACCTACGAGAAGATCCTCAAGCCTTAGCTGCGGCACAGGCTTTGATGGAAGCCGATCTTCAGAGTCCCTTACGCATCACCGATAAAAGCGCCAAGGTTAGACAAGTTCTCATGCGTGTCAGCCACGAGGAATGGATATGGTATCAACGTTATCATCATCTGATGGTAGACGGATTTAGCTTTGTTGCACTGACTAAGCGAATTAGCGAAATCTATGCCCATTTACGCTACCAGCAACCCTTAGTAGACTCGCCATTTACTGCTTTCGATGAAGTCGTAGAAGAATATCTTACTTATCAACATAGCGCGACTTACCAGAAAGATAAGCATTATTGGCTGGAAAAAGTGACGCAACTGCCTGACCCGCTAAGCCTTGCACAAGCACCTTTGAACGGCGAGACGGCTAGCCCGCAGGTCATACGTCACGCGATACATTTTTCTGCTCAGCAGCTTACTTCCCTACACCAGCACCTCGCCGAAGCTGGCCTAACGCCTGTTGATACGGCGGTAACCATAGTCAACACGTGGCTCGCACATCTGACGGGCCAGCAACCGTTCAGTGCAGGTTTTATTTTTATGCGTCGGATGGGATCGGCAGCGCTCAGCGCCGTGGGTCCGGTTATCAATGTATTACCCATGAGTGTTGACTACCAGCCTAGCGATACCTTCGCCGAGTTTGCGGAGCGACTAAGCAAAGAAGTGAAGAAAAACCGACGTCATCAACGTTACGATGCGGAGCAAATTAGCCGTGACTTAGGCTTGGCGGGAGATAATGCCCCCCTATTCGGGCCTGTACTGAACGTTAAACTTTTTGATTATCAATTAGTCTTTGAAGGCCAAAATACTCCTACTACACATCTCGCCTCAGGGCCGGTTCGTGACATTGAAATAGCCCTAATCCTCGATAACCAAGGTGCTCTAACCTTAGAGTTCTTAGCCAACAGCAACCGCTATGATCAACAAGCGCTATTAACCCATATTCAACGCCTGCCACTGATTATTGAGCAGCTCACCGCACAGCCAGCGTTAGCGCTATCAGAATTAACGCTTCTTAGTGAGCAAGAGCGTCAGCAACTTTCAGCAGTTAATGCGACAGAAATTGTCCTGCAAGACGACACACTATGGTCAATGATTGCGACACAATGCCAACGCACGCCAAATAATGTCGCACTTGCTGACACACAGACTGCGTTATCCTACGCAGAGATGGAACAACAAGTTATCGCTTTGGCGGCCGCACTGCAGGAGCACGGGGTAGAATCTGGCGACATAGTCGCGGTTGCGTTACCTCGTTCTATTTATCTATCACTCGCTCTTCAAGCCATCGTTAGACTTGGTGCGATTTGGCTACCGCTAGACACTGGCTATCCCGATGATCGTTTAGCCATCATGCTGGAAGATTCGACCCCGCGTCTCGTGATCACTGAGCAGGTCTTAAGTCATCGCTTTGCCCAAATTAGTGACACACCACACTATTACTATCACTCTTTGTTCGATGATATTCCCTTATTCTCGGCCCCCCTTCCTGTCTCCACACAAGGGGCGTACTTAATTTATACCTCGGGCTCAACAGGTAAACCGAAAGGTGTTTTAGTTAGCCATCAAGCCATTGCAAATCGCTTAAAATGGATGCAAAACCACTATCCGCTGAACTATCAAGATGTTGTGATTCAGAAAACCCCAAGTAGTTTTGATGTGTCAGTATGGGAGTTTTTCTGGCCATTAATGACTGGGGCGAAATTGTTTATGTCTCCCCCCGACTGCCACCGCGATCCTGAATGGCTACAACAAATCATGGTTGAACAGCAGGTAAGCGTGACCCACTTCGTGCCGTCAATGTTAGCTGCATTCTTAGATAGCCTCACTGAAACCACATCCGCTTCGTTACGCCAGCGATTACGCCTAGTATTCTGTAGTGGTGAAGCCCTGCCCACCGCACTGGCACGACAATGGGAACAGAACGTCGCAATTCCTTGCCATAATTTATATGGCCCCACTGAAGCGGCCGTTGACGTGAGCTGGTTCCCAGCATTTGGCCCGGATCTCGCCGCAGTGGAAGGTCATAGTGTCCCAATCGGCTGGCCGGTGTGGAATACTCAGCTTCATATTCTCGACAGCCAGCTTAAGCCTGTTCCCTATGGGGTCGCAGGTGAGTTGTGGCTGGGAGGGGTACAATTGGCAGAGGGCTATTTAGGCCGACCAGAACTGACCGCTGAGCGTTTTATTGCCGCACCATGGGATGCGACGCAACGTTTATATCGCAGTGGTGATGTGGCACGCCGTCTCGCTAACGGTGAAATTGAGTATTTGGGGCGCAACGATGACCAACTCAAAATCCGTGGTCAGCGCATTGAACTGTCGGAGATTGATGCCGTTCTACTTTCGTTATCCGGAATTAAGCAAGCCGCTTCCGTTGCCGTGAGTTTACATCAACAATCGTCTAGCCTCGCTGATGACCGACAACTGGTGAGCTATGTTGTCACTGAAACACCTCAAGCCACCGACCTCATTCGTCAGCAATTGGCTGAACGGCTGCCGGCACATATGGTGCCCGTGATCATCGTTCCCGTAGAAGCATTCCCGCTCAGTAGCAACGGTAAATTAGACCGTAAAGCCTTACCTGTTCCAAAACTTGACGATCACCACTCCGCACGTGAACCCCAAGGCGTAGTAGAAGTTCAGTTAGCCACATTATTTGCCAATCTACTACAGTTACCGCGGGTCGGCGCCAATCAGGACTTTTTTGCATTAGGTGGTCACTCGCTCTTAGCGATGCGCCTAGCGGCGCAAATCCGTAAGCAAATGGCTTATCCGCTCACCGTGGGTCACATCATGGTTAATTCAACGGTTGAAAAACTCGCACAGATTATCCAACAGAGCCCTGAACACGCTGACAGTGGATTACAGACGTTATTACCTTTACGCCAAACACAGGGACCTCGACTCTATTGCTTCCACCCAGCGTCCGGATTCGCTTGGCAATTTAGCGTATTACAACGGTATCTTGATCCGACATGGTCGATTATTGGTATCCAATCCCCAGATGAGCAAGGTGCTTTAGCCGAGGCACAACATATTGATGATGTCTGCGAACGACATCTTGCGACGCTTTTGGCCGATCAGCCCACTGGACCCTATTATTTTATCGGCTATTCGCTAGGTGGGACTTTAGCTCAGGGCATCGCCTCGCGGCTGGAAGCTCGGGGAGAAGAGGTGGCATTTTTAGGCTTACTCGATACCTGGCCACCCGAAACCCAGAATTGGGATGAGAAGCAGGGAAAAAATGTCTTGGATGACCAAGTTATTGAAGAAGTGAATCGTGAACGTGAGCAGTTTGTTCAAAGCCAACGGCAGCAAGCGGGCGAAGAACTTTCTCATCTCTTTGATCAAGTTGAAGCCAATTACGGCCATTCCGTACGGCTATTGACGACGGCTCGCAGTAGTAAAACACAAGGACGAGCGACCCTCTTTTCCGCCTTGAAAACACAGCAGCCTACTTTGAACGCGCAACAGGCTTGGGCGCCTTTTATCCAAAACCTGGATATTGTCCCCATCAACTGCGCCCATGTGGAGATCATCTCACCCGCGATGTTTGAAATTATCGGTCCCGAGATTAATCACCGCTTAACGCGATTACGCTCTTAATGGTTGAGGGGGCAATGCCCCCTCACTTTCCGACTGGCACGATCATTGGCGTACCGGCAATCGGATCGGGAATGATCACCGCCTTTAATCCATAGACCTGTTCAATCAACTCTGCGGTGATAATCTCACTTGGCCTGCCTTCTGCAATAATCGCCCCTGCACGCATCGCAATCAGATGGCTGGCATAGCGACAAGCCTGGTTTAACTCATGCAGTACTACCACTAATGTTCGGCCATGGCGCTGATTAAGTTCGCGCAAAAGCTCCATTAGCTCAATTTGATGCGTGATATCTAGCCAGGTCGTCGGTTCATCAAGGAGTAAGAGCGGGGTTTGTTGCGCTAATACCATGGCTATCCAGACACGCTGCCTCTGTCCACCAGAAAGCTGCTCAACCGGACGATCCGACAAGTGTTCGATATTGGTCGCCGCCATGGCTTCCGCCACGGCTTGGCTATCTTCGGTGCGCCATCCGCCGAACAGTGACTGATGGGGATAACGTCCACGCCCCACTAAGTCAGCAACGGTAATCCCTGTCGGAGTGAGACTATTTTGGGGAAGCAAACCGAGTTGCCGGGCAACCTCTTTTGCTGGGGACTGGTGGATGACTTTTCCATCGAGAATCACTTGGCCTACTACCGGTTTTATCACTCGACTAAGTGCTTTCAATAACGTCGATTTACCACAGGCATTAGGTCCGATAATGACGGTGAATTCGCCATCGGGAATAGTCACCGATAATTGCTCTGCGACCGTTTTGTTATCATAAGCCAATGTCAGGTCACTGGCTGCAAGACGGGAAGAAGATACACTCATGTACGTCTGGCCTCTCTAACCAAAAGTGACAATAGATAAATACCACCCACACTGACGGTAATCACGCCTACCGGGAGTTGATAGGGCAAGAAAGCATGTTGAGCCAGATAATCGGCGGCGAGTAATAACAGACTGCCACATAATGCTGTATTCCATAACACGCCCGAAGGACTCTTAGCCAAGCGCCGTGCAATTTGTGGGGCTACTAGCGCGACAAAGGATACCGGACCAATAACAGCGGTAGGCACAGCCGTCAGTAATGTGGCGAGAAATAGAAGTCCTAACCGAGTTCGCTCAGTGCGTATACCTAGTGCACAGGCTAACTCATCACCCATTTCCATCAGTCGCATCCGTTTCGCTAGCATCGCGACACCAAGTAGGGCAACCACTACCGCCGGAAAAACCATGGAGACACTTTGCCAATTGACACCATTTAACGACCCGGCACTCCATAATCCGGCACTCATTGCGGTACTTAAGGAGGTTGACGTCATTACCCAACCGTTAAATGACATCAGTAATGCACGGATTCCAATACCTATCAAAATCAATCGGTAAGGGGTAATACCTTGCCGCCAAGCCAGTAGATAGATAGCGGCCCCGGTTAAGGCGGCACTCACTAGCGAGGCCAGTGTCATGGCAAAGAGGTTACTGGGCCACAGCAGCATAACGACAAGAACCCCCGAAAAGGCTCCTGCATTGAGGCCTAATACATCGGGACTACCCAGTGGATTGCGTAAAATGGATTGGAAAATTACACCACTTATGCCAAGCGCTGCACCACAGACTAACGCAATCAGTACACGCGGTAGCCGCCATTCGACGACGACTAACCGTAAGCCTGCAGGGCCGTTACCGATTAGGATTTGCCATAGTTCGTGGAGCGATAGCGGAAGTGCCCCGCGACACAATGCGCATAGCATCACTAATCCGACAGCGATCAATAACAAGCAGAATATCAATAGTGGCCGCTTTTTCATTACATACCACGCCCTATCCGATGACGAACAAGAATAATTAAGGCTGGGGCGCCAATCAGCGCGGTAATAATTGATACTCGGATTTCTCCTGGGGCAATACTACGACCAATAATGTCAGCGAGGAGTAAAACGGCCGGAGTAATCAGAACCGTGCCGGGTAAAAAATAACGATGGTCGCTACCCAATACGCCACGTGCAAGATGTGGCGCAACCAGCCCAATAAAAGCAATTGGCCCGGTCAGAGCCGTTGCGCAGGCGGATAACAAGGCGATAAGCAATAACCCAATCAACTGTACTAGCCCGACACGCGTCCCTAAGGTCCTAGCGAGATCCTCTCCCATACTGAGGGCGTTTAATGAACGACTGAGTGCCAAAGTACAGAGCACCGCAATCGCTACCACAGGGCCCAGTAACGTAAAAATAGTGAGTTGTCGCACATCTAATGAGCCGGTTTGCCAGAAGCGCAGATGGTCATAGATATCGGGATTTAATAGGGACACTCCACTGGTTAACCCTTCTAAAATAGCCGCTAACGATACGCCGGCTAACGTCAGTCGAATCGGGTTCAATCGGCCACCTCGCCCTGCACCCGTTATCGCCACGATAATGGCTGCCAGAAGAGCCCCTAAGAAGGCGAACGAAAAGCTTTGCCAGAAAGAGAGTGTTCCCCAGAAGCTCAATCCCACCACAGTAACAAAACTAGCGCCGGAGTTAACGCCCAATAGACCAGGATCAGCCAGTGGATTACGTGTGAGAGATTGCATTAAAGCACCAGCTAGCCCTAACGCACCTCCTGCCACTAAGCCAGCAAGGGTTCGGGGTAACCGTGAATACCGAATGATATCGCAATTCTCACTGTGGCACGTATGCCACAGTGAGAGGCTTGACCAACTTTCTGAGGGGGAAATTGTTTTGGCTCCAGTCAGTAAACTCGCCATCACTAAACCCACTAAGACAATAAGTAATCCGAAGAATAATCCAAAGGGTTTGCACCTCGGAAAAAATTGAACGTTTTTCACCTTAATGCGCAAAAAGTTTTTCTAATATCGCTAGAGTATGTGTCGCACTGTAATAATCTAAACGGAAATTGTCGTTACCCAGAGGGTAGACATGACCTTGCTGAACAGCAGGCGCTTGTTGTAAAAAACGATCACTATTAACCTGTTTAACCGTCTCACCATCTGCCACGAACATTAACCAGCTCTTACCACTCAGTCCTTCACTCATTTTTTCACCTGAAAGCTGAATAATATCTTTACGCTGTCCCATACTATGGCTCGTCGCTAACTGGCTTGGGGTTGGCGCTAGCGTAAACCCTAATTGTTGCAGGAGTTTTCCTTGAGCGGAGTCAGCTGTCCAGAGATTCACTTCTTTGCCTCCCCCATTCCAAACAAAAGCGGAGACAGGCTGAGGAGGTAGTTTTAAGGTAGGTTTTAATGCAGCGACACGCTGGTCAAAGTGTTGAATTAAGGTTTTCGCTTGGGCTTCATGGCCGGTCGCTTGGCCCAAGACGTTAACTATTTGCTGCCAGCTTTTATTGTCGTAATTCACGACAATTACCGGTGCAATACTTGAAAGTTGATTCACTAGCCGCAATGCACTGTCGTGCCCTGTTGCGCTGACCACAATGAGATCGGGAGCCTGTGCAGCCACCATTTCGGCATTTGCCTCACCAATATATAAGCGCTGTACATGCTTTTGCTTCGCCACGGCACCCCATTGGCTAAAAAATCCTTGGCTATCGGTGAAGCGGCTATTGGGTACCCCGGCACCGCTAGCAATCACTGGCGCATCAATGGCGAGTAACGATCCGGTCAACGTAACACTGGTCGAAACGATTCTTTTGGGCGCGCTTTTCAATGTCACCGTACCATTATCCGTCACAATTTGCCTTGGCCAACCCGCAGCTTGACTTAGCCCTGCTAAAGGTAATAACACACTGATTAAGAAAATATTTAGCAGTCTTGAGCGTCGGATCATCATGGCTTTCCTTTATGAGCATCTAGTGCGTAATCCTAAGGTCTTACTAAGAAGTTAACCTTAAGCTGGCTTCATCAGTTGACAGGTAAGGGAGTTAAGCGTAGCTTACCGCCAAAATTCAAATGATAATCATTATTAATTATCTTATCATTTAATGGTGCTATTATGGTCGAAATCACTACCGTTGAAAATATTTTACACCGTAAAATTCAACAACAGAGCGCATTAAACGAACGTTTTCTGTTTACCTCTCCAGAAACTAGCCTACTCACAGATGGTTGCTTTAAACGTATCACTCAACCTCTCATTGATAGTGAGGGAAGCCAAGAAATCTTCCAACACAGGCTTAAGGAACAATTTCGTCTAGCACGCGCTGCAGGGATTAACGATCCATTAGTCGTGGGGGCTATACCCTTCGATGCTCATCAACCTACGGCACTCTTTATTCCCCAGGAGATTACCCGCACTACTCGCCGTCAATTGGCGGAAGAACTGAAGCCTTACCAACAGCAGCCTTTAGCATCAATCACGCAACAACAAGCCTATCCTGATCAGCCACACTTTATGAAGATGGTGAGCGATGCCGTTGCGGCGATGAACCGTGGTGAGCTAGATAAAGTCGTCCTTTCTCGGCTGCTAAAATTAGCGACTGACAATAGTATTGATAGTACGACATTGATGAGTCGTATTATGGCGCAAAACCCTGATAACTATCATTTCCATGTTCCGCTTGAAAATAATGAAGTGCTACTCGGCGCTAGCCCTGAGCTCCTTCTACGTAAGCTAAAGAGTCAATTTAGCTCACGCCCCTTGGCGGGATCAGCAAAACGTCAGGCTGACAGTAATGAAGATCACCGCGTAGGACAGACTCTGCTCGCGTCGGAGAAAGACCGCCATGAGCACCAGTTAGTGGTGGATGCGATGGCGAAAGTTTTAGCCCCAGTTGCCGAACAATTACAGGTACCGCAAGTTCCAGAATTAGTCACCACTTCGCAACTGTGGCACCTCGCCACGACAGTACAAGGCGTTACGCCCAACGCTGAAGAAAATTCATTAGCGCTGGCGGGCTTATTGCACCCGACTCCTGCCTTAAGCGGTTACCCACATCAGTTAGCTTGCCGTCTTATCCAACAGTTAGAACCATTCCCAAGAGAACTTTTTGGTGGCATGGTAGGCTGGTGCGATGACGAAGGAAATGGCGAGTGGGTAGTGACTATTCGTTGTGCCCAGTTAAGCCCACAGCAGGTGACCCTCTTTGCTGGCGCTGGTATCGTTCCCGCTTCCGATCCGCTTTCCGAGTGGCAAGAGACCGGTACCAAGCTCAGCACCATGCTAAAAGCCTTTGGTTTACATTAATTTTAGGTAATGACTCATGAGTATTTCTTTTACGCCTTGGCCCGCAGAGCTGGCAGCACGCTATCGTGAAAAAGGCTATTGGCTTGACATGCCGCTGACTGATATCAGCGATCGCCACCGTAACAGTGACCGTCCAGCAATTATCGATCCGCATCAAACCCTCAGCTATCGTCAGCTGACACAATACAGTGACCAGCTCGCGGCACAGTTACAACATCGCGGTATTCGTACTGGTGATACGGCCCTAGTTCAACTAGGAAATTGCTGTGAATTCTATATTGTCTTTTTTGCCCTGTTAAAGTTGGGTGTCGCTCCCGTCAATGCACTTTTCAGCCACCAGCGCAGTGAATTAAGCGCTTATGCAAAACAGATCAAGCCACGCTTATTAATCGCCGATAGGCAACATTCAGTATTTACCGACAACCGCTTCGTTGATGAGCTCAGTGCGGAGCATCCAGAGCTACAACATCAAATTTGGTACAACGCTTTTGACGCGGAAAGTAACTTAGTATCGCTCTACTCGCAGGAAACGGAATCTTTCACGTCGACACCGACTGCCGCGGATGAGGTTGCCTTTTTCCAATTGTCAGGGGGAAGTACAGGAACGCCAAAACTGATCCCTCGTACTCATAACGATTATTATTACAGCATTATAGGTAGCGTCGATATTTGCCAATTTACTGAGCAAACGCGTTATTTATGTGCGCTCCCTATCGCCCATAATTACCCCATGAGCTCACCGGGTATTCTTGGCGTACTATATAGTGGCGGGCTTAGCGTGTTGGCACCCGATCCAAGTCCTACTACCTGCTTTAGTTTAATCGCCGAGCACCTTATCAATGTCACGGCATTAGTACCGCCTGCAGTGAGTCTCTGGTTACAATCAATACAAGAGTGGAACTGCGCGCATCAGCTCGCTTCACTGCGCTTACTGCAAGTTGGCGGCGCCAAGCTGAGCGAGAGTTTAGCCGCACGAATTCCTACTGAAATCGGCTGCCAATTACAGCAAGTCTTTGGGATGGCTGAAGGATTAGTAAACTATACGCGCCTTGATGACACCCTACAGACTATCCTTACCACTCAAGGCTGTCCTATCTCACCCGACGATGAAGTCTGGGTGGCAGATGAAACAGGCCAACCTCTTCCGGTGAATACCACCGGCCGCTTAATGACGCGTGGCCCTTATACCTTCCGTGGGTATTACAATAGTCCTGAACATAATGCAGCATGCTTCGATCAACAGGGTTTTTATTGCTCCGGCGATCTGATTTCGATTGATGAAAGTGGCTATATTACCGTTCAAGGCCGTGAAAAAGATCAGATCAACCGTGGTGGCGAAAAAATTGCCGCTGAAGAGATTGAGAACCTTTTACAACGCCATCCAGACATTATCCACGCTGCACTCGTATCGATGAGCGATGAGTTACTAGGCGAGAAAAGTTGCGCCTATGTGGTGGCAAAACAAGCGGTAAAAGCCGTGCAGTTACGTCGTCATCTCCGTGACCAAGGAATAGCGGAATTTAAGTTGCCCGATCGATTTGTTTTCAGCGATGCACTACCGCTTACTCCGGTCGGTAAAGTAGATAAAAAGTTATTGCGTCAGCAACTCATCGAAGAAAGTAAGAAAGACGCTTAATCCCCCTATTTATAATGTAGTGATTTTGGAGTTGTAATGAGTATCCCTAAATTAACGGCCTATGCATTACCTACCGCCGATGAGTTACCGAATAACAAAGTAAACTGGACCTTCGAACCACAACGTGCCGCGTTATTGATTCACGATATGCAAAACTACTTCCTTAACTTTTGGGGAGAAAATAGTGAATTTGTCGAGACTGTCGTCGGTCATATTGCAGCATTACGTCAACAATGTAAGGCGTTGGGAATTCCAGTGTTTTATACCGCTCAACCGAACGAGCAAAGTGATGAAGACCGCGCGCTACTGAACGATATGTGGGGCCCCGGATTAAACCGTCATCCTGAACAACAAAAAGTCACTCCAGCCTTAGCACCGGATGAACAAGATATCGTACTCACTAAGTGGCGTTATAGTGCTTTTCAGCGCTCAGATTTTGAACAGCAACTTAAGGCAATGGGGCGCGACCAGTTGATCATTACTGGGGTATATGCCCATATTGGCTGCTTAACCACCGCAACCGATGCGTTTATGCGGGATATCAAACCCTTTATGGTTGCAGATGCTTTAGCCGATTTCAGTCGAGAAGAACATCTCATGGCGCTCACCTACACTGCGGGTCGCAGTGGCAAAGTGGTTATGACAGATGATCTATTATTACTCCCTGCTTCGAAGCAAGCGTTACGCGATGCCATCTTACCGTTACTTGAAGATGATGACATTCCTGAGGATGACGAAAACCTAATTGATTATGGATTGGACTCGGTACGGATGATGGCACTGGCCTCACGCTGGCGTCAGGCTATTCCTAGCATGGACTTTGTTACCCTGGCGAAAACCCCAACCTTCGATGCTTGGTGGACACTACTTTCTGGGGATAAGTAACTGATTATGACTATGGATTTTCGCGATAAATATGTCTGGGTAACCGGCGCAGGTCAAGGGATAGGTTACGACACAGCCTGCGCCTTCCATCAAGCTGGGGCCGTGGTGATCGGCTTTGATCAACAGTTTGCTGGCGATCATTATCCTTTCCGCTGTGTTGTCATGGATGTGGCCGATCCACAACAGGTCGCTGAAGTCTGCCAAGCGGAATTAGCGCAGCAACCCCGTCTTGATGTGTTAGTCAATGCTGCCGGTATCTTGCGTATCGGAACAACCGACGCATTACGTTTTGAGGATTGGCAAGCATGCTTAAACGTCAATGCTGGTGGAGCATTTAACCTCTTTTCGCAGACTCTTCCGCGATTTCGTGAACAAGGTTTTGGGTCGATTGTCACCGTCGCCTCAAATTCCGCTCATGCCCCACGCCTTGGTATGTCTGCATATGGAGCATCGAAGGCGGCATTACGTAGTCTCTGCCAAACAGTTGGCTTAGAAATGGCACCCTATGGCGTGCGTTGTAATATCGTTTCACCAGGTTCAACAGATACCGCCATGCAACGGAGCTTATGGCACACTCCTGAGGCTGAGCAGGAAATGATTAATGGCTTCCCTGATCAGTTTAAGCTTGGTATCCCTTTGAAAAAGATCGCTAAACCGCGTGAGATCACTAATGCGATCCTATTTCTTGCCTCAGATCTGGCGAGTCATATCGTATTACAGGATATCGTCATCGACGGCGGTGCAACGTTAGGCGCCTAGCGAATGCAGACAATTTGGAAAAAAAATATCGATCTTAGCGCCCTCAATGCTATGGGGGAAAACAGTCTGATCGAGCACCTCGGGATAGTCTTTACTGCTATACATCCCACTCATCTCGAAGCGGAAATGCCCGTTGATAGTCGTACTTGTCAACCTTTCGGCTTACTGCATGGTGGTGCGAGTGTGGTATTAGCTGAGTCGATGGGATCGATGGCTGGTTGGCTGACCTGCCGCGAGGAGCAAAATGTGGTTGGTATTGAGGTGAATGCTAGCCATCATCGTGCTGTCGCAAGTGGTAACGTTACAGCGGTATGCCAGCCCCTACATCTGGGTGGTCAGATACAAGTCTGGCAAATCGAGATTAAAAATCCGCGGGGCAAGCTCTGTTGTAGCGCTCGACTAACCGTAACGATATTGGGATAAAGAAAAAAGGGGCAACACTTGGTTGCCCCTTATTGCTAGCGTTGATAAATAATTTCAACGCCTTCCTCGTCTTCATCGTCCCAGTCATCCCAATCTTCGTCATCTTCCTCTTCGACGGCATGCTGTTCGATCGTTTCACGGTGATAGTCGTCCCACATAAACTCGACTTTCTCTGCCGCTTTCTCTGCCTTAGCTTCTTCTTTCGGCTGAGAATTAATAAACTTCATAACATCCCAACAGAGATCTTTCACCCCCTGTTGGCTCGCTGCAGAGATCAGGTAGTAATCACCTTCCCATCCTAGATCGTCGGCGATCTGTTTTGCACGTGCAGCGGCTTCTTCCGGATCGAGTAAATCGGCTTTATTAAAGACTAACCAACGCGGTTTCTGGTAGAGCTTGTCGCTGTATTTTTCTAACTCACCAAGGATAATGCGAGCATTGTCCACTGGGTTACTTTCATCTATCGGTGCTAAGTCGATGAGGTGAAGTAATACACGACAACGCTCAAGGTGTTTCAGGAAGCGAATACCGAGTCCTGCACCATCCGCAGCGCCTTCGATCAAACCAGGAATATCCGCGACAACAAAGCTCTGCTCATTGTCCATACGCACGACACCCAAGCTTGGTACTAAGGTGGTAAAAGGATAATCGGCGACTTTAGGTTTAGCGGCAGATACCGCACGGATAAAGGTCGATTTACCGGCATTAGGAAGTCCTAACATCCCTACATCAGCAAGTAGCATTAACTCTAACTGAAGATCACGCTCTTCACCCGGCGTACCATTAGTTTTTTGGCGTGGCGTACGGTTAACGGAAGATTTAAAACGAGTATTTCCCAATCCATGCCAGCCGCCTTTAGCGACCATCAGGGTTTGCCCATGCTCAGTCATATCCCCAAGCGTTTCGCCAGTACCTTGATCGATAACACGGGTTCCCATTGGCACCTTCACCGTAACATCTTTACCACGCTTACCAGTACAGTCACGGCTTTGGCCATTCTGACCCCGTTCCGCGCGGAACGCTTTTTCAAAGCGATAATCAATTAAGGTATTAAGGTTTTCATCAGCAACTAACCAAACATCGCCGCCATCGCCGCCATCGCCGCCATCTGGACCACCTTTAGGAATATATTTTTCGCGACGAAAGCTAATACAGCCATTTCCACCGTCGCCAGCAACGACAAGGATCGTTGCTTCATCAACAAATTTCATTTCTTCTCTCCGTCATGCATACGCCGTCCAGAGCCAGGTCGGCGGGTCCGCCATGGTCATATCAGCTGACCGGCAGCGGATCTTAATGTTTGATCTCAATTATAGTGAGCAGGAATAGGCGATCAAACAAGGGATTCGTTCGTGTACTCAAGGATCTATTACAACAGAATGTAAAAAGCCCCGCAAAGCTGCGGGGCTTTAATTCTTCAGTCCTACAGGAAAACCTGCAGAGAGAACCGGTTACTCAGCAACGATGCTGACGTATTTACGGTTTTCTGGACCTTTGACTTCGAATTTGATTTGACCTGTTGCAGTAGCGAACAGAGTGTGGTCACGACCACAACCTACATTGTTACCCGCATGGAATTTAGTTCCACGTTGACGAACAATGATGCTACCTGCTAGTACAGTTTCTCCGCCAAAGCGTTTTACGCCTAGACGTTTAGCGTTTGAGTCACGACCGTTACGAGTCGAACCACCAGCTTTCTTGTGTGCCATTTGTTAAATCTCCTCTTAAGCGCTGATGCCAGTAATTTTCACATCAGTGAACCACTGACGGTGGCCTTGCTGCTTACGATGGTGTTTACGACGACGAAACTTAACAATTTTAATTTTCTCGCCACGACCATGAGCTACGACTTCAGCTTTGATAACACCACCAGAAACTAACGGTGCACCAATAGTCACTTCTTCGCCATTAGCAATCATCAGAACCTGGTCAAACTCAACAGTTTCACCGGTTGCAATGTCTAATTTTTCCAAGCGAACGGTCTGACCTTCGCTTACTCGGTGTTGTTTACCACCACTTTGGAAAACCGCGTACATATAAACTCCGCTTCTGCGCTAGCCTTTTAGGTTAAATAGGCGGCGCGATAAAATATTCACATAGGGCGCGAATTCTACGCAACAATCCTGCAGAAGACAAGTGAACTTTTCAGGTATTGCAGAAAAAAAAGCCAAGTCACGCTCCAAGGTTTCGCAATATGAAATTTCTAGTACAATAAGTTTATTCTTAGTGATCGTTATTGATAAATTAACGCTCGATGGAAGTGTTAGACTTACTCTTTGGCGTGGTTCTGGACACCAGCAGAATTTCCGCGACTTTTACCCGAAATGCCGTTGAAGATGGCTCACAGAGATAAACTGACTAATTGTATGAATTTAGAGCAGATAACAGAACTTACCGCCTTGGATATGGCTGCGGTAAATAAAAATATTCTCAAGCAACTTGATTCAGATGTCGTACTCATCAGTCAGCTAGGCCATTATATCGTTAGCGGTGGCGGTAAACGAATTCGACCCATGATTGCGGTACTTGCGGCGCGCGCGCTGAACTATGAGGGAGAGAAACATATCCTCAATGCCGCTTTAATCGAATTTATCCATACCGCAACGCTACTACACGATGATGTCGTCGATGAATCTGACATGCGTCGGGGTAAAGCCACCGCTAACGCCGCTTTTGGTAATGCAGCAAGTGTATTGGTTGGCGACTTTATTTATACACGCGCTTTTCAGATGATGACCCAATTAGGATCCTTGAAGATCCTCGAGTTAATGTCGGAAGCCGTTAACGTGATCTCTGAAGGCGAGGTATTGCAGTTGATGAACTGCAACGATCCAGACATCACAGAAGAAAGTTACCTACGTGTTATCTACAGTAAGACGGCACGTTTATTTGAAGCTGCTGCGCAAACCTCGGCCATTCTCGCCGATGCCACGCCCGCACAAGAGCAAGCATTGAAAGATTACGGCCGTTACATTGGAACTGCTTTCCAGTTAATTGACGATTTGCTTGACTATAGCGCGGACAATGAAGCACTCGGTAAAAATGTCGGTGATGATCTAAGTGAAGGTAAGCCAACCCTGCCATTGCTGCATGCAATGCGTAATGGCACTCCAGAACAAGCTGCAATGATCCGCCGTGCAATTGAGGAAGGTAATGGACGTCACTTACTCGAAGAGGTCCTCGCAACCATGCAGCAGTGTGGTTCCTTAGATTGGACACAACAGAGAGCCGAAGAGGAAGCGAACAAAGCAATACAGGCGTTAGCAATACTTCCAGCCACTCCTTGGCGTGAAGCACTCGAAGCTCTTGCACGAATGTCAGTACAGCGCGATCGCTAAGCCACTGTGAGCTACAAGCTTAATCCACTTGTAGCTCAGCCATCACCTCACCTTCCAACGTCAACCTCAGTTTATCCCCCGTGAGCAGCTTTCCCACGCCCTTAGGCGTTCCGGTAAAAATAATATCACCCGGTTGCAACGCGATATAACGACTGATAAACGAAATAATGTGTTGAATAGTAAAGACCATTTCGCTGCTAACGCCTTGCTGAACGGTCTGTTCATTAATATCTAACGTAAAATGGATAGGTTCTGGAAGAGAGTCTTTCTCAACAAAATCACTCACATAGCAGGATCCATTGAACCCCTTAGCCAGTAACCAAGGTAATTTTTTACTTTTTAAATCAGCTTGCAGATCACGCGCGGTAAGATCTAACCCGACGGCAATAGCATCGTAGTAGGCTTCAGCTTGATCGCATTCGATCTGAAAAGCGGGCGCGGAGATCCTCACTACGAGCTCAGTTTCGTAATGCACATCTTGGGAGAAAGTGGGTAATACAATAGTACTACCCATAATCAGTGAGCTATTCGGTTTACTGAAAACGACGGGGTCTTCTTCTACACGATTACCTAGCTCTTGGGCATGTTCAATATAATTACGGCCTATACAGTAGATGTTATTAATCATTATCAACTCCAGTTGAGGTTAACCAACAAGTTACCGTTAATTTCATTCTCTCGACGTTGGAACATATCAGGAGAGTGCACTTTTTTCCTCATAAATAGTTCTTCCAGAACGAGATAACCACCTAATTTTTGGAATTAATAGGATTATTAATGCTTTGCATTAGTTACAATAATTATGCGATGAGCCCTGCATATAAAGGAATCTAATCATATTTATATGGAAACTTTAGGTAATTTTCTGCTATATATTTCTATAGCATAAGAATTAAATGGATAATGTAAACCGTATGGAGAATGACATGGAAAAGTTAAAGAATGATTGGCATAGCGCAGATATTATTGCAGCTTTACGTAAAAAAGGAACTTCATTGGCGGCGGTTTCAAGGAATGCTGGCCTAAGCTCTTCAACTCTAGCCAATGCACTTTCACGCCCTTGGCCCAAAGGTGAGTTATTGATCGCGCAAGCGGTAAATGTCCATCCATCAGAAATCTGGCCAAGCAGATACTTTGATCCCGTAACAGAAGAGTTAATGGACAGATCTCAATTAATTAGAACTAAAAGAAAGAAAAAGAATAACGATCCAAATATGAGTTCATCCTCCGCATCGTAATAAAAGATAAAAAAATAGCCCCGATACGACACCGTATTCGGGGCTGATTGTTAGATAAGTGGGCGATTCACTATTCGTCGTCGCCAGGGACTCGGTCAATGGTTGCCCCCAATCCACGAAGCTTATCTTCAATATGTTCGTAACCGCGATCGATATGATAGATACGTTCTACGTAGGTAGTGCCTTCCGCAATGCAGCCCGCTAGAACTAAACTTGCCGAAGCGCGTAAATCTGTCGCCATGACTTGAGCGGCTGACAGTTTTTCTACTCCATAGCAAATCGCTGTGTTGCTCTCAATCTCGGCGTGAGCACCCATACGAATTAACTCTGGAATATGCATGAAACGATTTTCGAAAATCGTTTCAGTAATAATTCCGGTTCCTTCTGCAACGAGATTCAACAGTGTGAACTGCGCTTGCATATCGGTTGGAAAGCCTGGGTGAGGAGCGGTACGTATATTCACCGCCTTTGGTCTACGCCCATGCATATCCAATTTGATCCAATCTTCGCCTGTCTCTACCGTTGCGCCTGCATCACGAAGTTTTGCTAGAACAGCATCCATCGTATCGGGACGTGCTTTTTTACAAAGGATATTTCCACCAGAAATCGCCGCCGCAATCAGGAAAGTTCCCGCCTCAATACGGTCAGGCACGACGGTGTAGGTACCTCCACCTAGGCGCTCAACACCTTCGATGGTAATTTTATCTGTACCCGCTCCATTAATTTTTGCACCTAGTGTTTTCAAAAATTCGGCCGTATCGACAATTTCTGGTTCACGCGCAGCATTTTCGATAATCGTTGTACCTTCGGCCACGGTTGCCGCACTCATGATCGTAACGGTTGCACCGACACTCACCTTATCCATGACGATATGTGCACCCTTCAAGCGCCCATCGACCGTTGCTTTGACGTAGCCTTCTTCAAGCTTGATTTTTGCACCCAGCTGTTCAAGACCCGTAATATGTAAGTCAACAGGACGAGCACCAATCGCACAACCGCCGGGAAGTGAAACTTGTCCGTGACCAAAACGTGCGACTAAGGGGCCGAGCGCCCAAATCGATGCACGCATAGTTTTGACTAATTCGTATGGCGCACAAAAGATATTCACTTCGCTCGCATCAACCAGAACCGCACCGTTTTTACGCTCAACTTTAGCCCCTAATTGGGTCAACAACTTCATCGTTGTATCGATATCACGCAGTTCAGGAACATTTTGGAGTGTTACAGGTTCCTCAGCGAGCAAAGCGGAAAATAAAATAGGTAGCGCCGCATTTTTTGCGCCAGAAATGGTGACTTCACCGCTTAAACGGGAAGGCCCCTGTACTCGAAATTTATCCATTGATACGGTTCTCAATTAACACTCAATATGCAGGATAGTGACCGCAGATAATCCGCTGTCACTATGATTTAGAAGCCATTTAATTTGCGATCACGCGCCCACTCATCGGGAGTGTAGGCTTTGATGGAAACAGCGTGAATACGATTATCCGCAATAAATGGCATTAGGGGTGCATAGACAGCCTGCTGCTTCTTAACACGGCTAAGGTCAGTAAACATCTCGCCTACCGCTATCACTTGGAAGTGACTGCCGTCACCAGTGACATGAACTTCATCTAGCGTCAGTGCTTCTTCTAGCACTGATTGGATTTCATTGGTTTCCATTGCGCTTTCCTACTCCTCAATTTAGGGCCATTATTTTAGTCCAATTTGGCCTCATCATAAACAAGGAAAGCTCTTGAATCCATCAGCCAAATTTATTTGTTCAGGCACTGTCCTCATAAGGCAACACGCTCTGAAGATTATATAGCACAATCAATGAGCGCAATGCGGGCTGCACACCTTGTAACAATAATGGGCTTTCCGCTTGAGCGTACGCCGAGAAATGCACCAATAAGGCGAGTCCTGCGGAATCAACATGTGAAAGCTGTGAAAGATCGATAGTGCAAATCCCGGTCAAAATATTATGTCGTTGCTGCCATAGGTCTGCTAATGAGTTATGCACTAATTCGCCCTGTAAGGAGAGTTTACTCTCCTTACATTGCCAACGAAGCGTCTGGCTCATTTAGCACCTTGCCCTAGAGTAATGGGCTGATTAGCATAAACTTTTAAGTTTTGAGTTAGCCCATCAATACCCTTGGTACGCAGTAGATCCGCCCACTCATTTTGCTTAGTGGTGATCATACTGATCCCTTCCGCAACCATATCGTAGGCTTGCCATTTACCGCTTTGGGTATTCTTACGCCATTGGAAATCTAAACGAACTGGCGGACGTCCATCTGGGTCAATAATGGAGACACGGATCGCTAGCATTTTCGCATCACCCAAAGGTTGAGCCGGTGCAATCTGATAAGTTTGCCCATGGTATAGCGCTAACGCTTGACCATAGGCTTGTGCTAGGTAGTCGCCAAAGGCGTTAAAGTAAGCTTCTTTTTGCGCAGGCGTCGCTTGACTGTAATAGCGACCAAGTACCAATGCACCCGCATATTTTATTTGAACGTAAGGCAGTAACTCTTGGCGCACAATATCGCGTAGATAATTTGGGTTTTGCTTAATTTTAGGTTGTTCGTTTTTTAAACGGTCAAATGTTTTTGCCGCAGCTTGGTTCATCAAGGTATAAGGGTTAGTTTGATCAACTTGCCCTTCTGTGGGCGCCGCGGCATAGACCGAACCAATAGTCATTGGCATTACAGCCAGTACGCCTGCAAGAAGTAGTGATTTAGACATCTTATTTCCTCTTAGTGAGCGACTGAAGTCGCTTGCGAAGCAGCGTTATCTGACGAGTTATTGTCAGAAGATTTACTATCTTTACTGTTATACAAAAATTGGCCGATCAGATCTTCCAGCACCATTGCCGATTTAGTATCGGTAATCTTCCCGCCATTTTGTAGCATGCTGGTTCCTAATTCGGGATCGCTGAAACCTAAGTTTAGCGCAAGATATTGCTCCCCTAATAACCCTTGGGTGCGAATAGCCAAACTACTGCTATCAGGGATCTTGTTCAGATAGTGATCGTCGATAGCGAGGGAAACGGTAGGGGTCAAGGTATCTTTAGCAAGAGAAATATGGGTAACTCGGCCAATGACCACACCACCAATTTTTACTGGTGAGCCAGCTTTTAAACCGCCAATATTGTCAAACTGCGCACTCAGTGACCATGTCGGGGCACTGCGCCAAGCCGTGACATTCGCGACGCGTAAGCAAAGAAATAATCCGGCAAGAATCGCCAATAATAGAAATAACCCTACCCAGATTTCACTTTTTTTGTTTTGCATAACCTTAATTCCCAAACATTAGTGCAGTCAGCACAAAATCTAATCCAAGGATCGCTAATGAAGCATGGACTACCGTACGCGTTGTGGCACGGCTAATCCCTTCAGACGTTGGTGTCGCATCGTAGCCATTAAATAGGGCTATCCAAGTCACCGTAATGGCGAAAACGATACTTTTAATTACACAGTTAACGAGGTCAGTCTGGAAATCGACACTACTCTGCATCGCACTCCAGAAGAAACCTGCATCAATGCCTTTCCAAAGAACCCCGACCAGCGCTCCTCCGAGAATCCCTACCGCAGTAAACATAATAGAGAGAAGAGGCATACTGATCACGCCTGCCCAAAAGCGGGGGGCTACGACTCTACGCAGCGGGTCCACTGCCATCATTTCCATACTGGATAGTTGTTCGGTAGCTTTCATTAAGCCTACCTCAGCAGTTAATGCGGACCCAGCCCGGCCAGCAAAGAGTAACGCGGTAACCACAGGCCCTAGTTCTCTAAGCAGCGAGAGGGCGACAACCATCCCTAGGCTGGTTTCAGCGCCATACGTTTTTAGTACCATATAACCTTGCAGGCCAAGTACCATGCCAATAAACACGCCGGAAACTAAAACTATCAATAAGGATAAAACGCCAAGGCTGTAGAGCTGACTCAAGAGTAGACGGCCTTGTTGTAAAGGTTCTGGTTTTCCTATAAGGGCATGAAATAACATTAACCCGGCGCGTCCTAACGCTTGGCAACGAGCAATTCCCCAGCGCCCAAGCTTCGCAAATACCGTTAATACCATGTTTTAGACACTCCTCGTCCCAACTAAATCGGCCAGATAATCGCCGGCAGGATAACGAAAAGGTACTGGCCCATCTGCTTCGCCATCAATAAATTGCCGAACTTGTGGATTATCATTCACTCGCAAATCACTAGGCGTTCCTTGGGCTACAATCCGTTCCCCCGCCACAATGTAAGCATAATCGGCAATACTTAACACTTCAGGGACATCGTGCGAAACCACGATACAAGTTACCCCTAAAGCTTGGTTGAGTTCGTCAATTAACTTCACTAACACACTCATAGTAATGGGATCCTGCCCAACGAAAGGTTCATCAAACATGATTAAATCAGGCTCTAAAGCAATAGCCCGTGCAAGTGCGACACGCCTAGCCATCCCACCAGATAATTCGGCAGGCATCAGTTTTTCTGCTCCCCGTAAGCCGACAGCCTCTAGTTTCATCATGACCGTGGTATGCAATAAGGCTGGGGGTAATTGTGTATGTTCCCGTAAAGGCCATGCCACATTGTCGTAAACGTTTAAGTCCGTAAATAGCGCCCCCGATTGAAAAAGCATGCTCATTTTCTTGCGAGCTTGATAAAGCTTACTTCTCGATAAAGTCGGGATATTTTGGTTTTGAAACAATATTTCCCCTGAATTGGGAGTCAATTGTCCACCTATTAAGCGCAGCAATGTGGTTTTACCTATGCCGGACGGTCCCATGATTGCTGTGACTTTGCCTTTGGGAACCGTTAACGAAATATTGTCGAAAATAGTCCGGTTTCCCCGTTTAAACGACATATTGCGAATATCCACAATAGGAGTTTGTGACTGCACCATAACGACCTCAGTTCATGGATAGAGTTAATTAAGGCTAGCGTAAGTTTAGCTAGGTAAACGGATTCTACCGAAAGGAGAAAAATTTTTTTTAATTAATTACGGCTTAAAATTTACTTTTAGACAAAGTGCATTCAAAATTCCCAAAATTTAGCGACTCATCGCCCCTTAACCCTCTTATTCGTTTGCACTTACCAAGGAAAATTGATGTTAATCTCAGCCATGCTATTCATTGTAGGCTTATTTTTACTCGCCTATGGCAGTGATCGGCTGGTCTTTAGTGCAGCGGTATTGAGTCGTATGTTGGGAATTTCGCCACTGATTATTGGCGGGGTCATTGTCGGGCTAGGCACTTCACTTCCGGAAATTATTCTCTCATTTTCAGCTTCCCAACATGGGTTAAGGGAACTTGCTGTCGGCCTCGCCCTAGGCTCGAATATCACCAATGTATTACTTATTCTTGGTATTGCGCTAGTTCTGCGACCTATATCCTTACATTCAGCATTACTTCGCCATGAACTCCCGCTAATGTTGCTGGTTACCCTACTTGCAGGTTTAGTACTCGTAAATCAGCAGTTAACCCATTGGGATGGCGTTGCGCTCTTATTTGTCGCGCTAGTATACCTTTATGGCATGCTGCGCCTGATTAGGCGTACTTCCAGCGCCATACCCGATAAGCTCACTCAAGAACAGTTATCGGTTTTACCCGATCAGCAAATCTCTTTTACGGTGGCACTGTTATGGCTAGGTGTGGCACTCATACTATTACCGATTGCTACCCGTATGATCCTTGATAATACTTTAGTTGTCGCCGAATTTTTAGGGTTGAGTCAACGTGTTGTCGGCCTTCTATTCTTATCCGTGGGTACCAGCCTTCCCGAATTAGCCACCGTTATTGCAGGGATAACACGTGGGCAACAACACTTAGCCATTGGGAATTTAGTGGGCGCACATATTTATAACCTTGCTATCGCGCTAGGAATACCTGCACTCATTGACCCTGGAAAAATCTCCGAAAAAACCGTTAATCATGATTTTTGGCTAGTATTTGTCGCCAGTTCACTATTAACTTTACTTTGTCTTAAACAAAATAAAGTTAATGGGCGTATTATAGGAATACTATTGCTCATTGGATTTGTAATTTGGGCATTTTGGCTATGCTGCCCTTTCAGGTCAGTGACGACATCCTAAGGATAATACTATGGGTTTTCAGCCTGAACCAAAAAACATCAATTTTATTGATGCGGGCAAGAAAGTACTACGTATTGAACGCGAGTGCTTGGAACAACTAGAAGAATTTATTAATCAAGAGTTCGCCATCGCTTGTGAAATGATGCTCCACTGCTCTGGAAAAATCGTTGTGATGGGAATGGGGAAGTCAGGTCATATTGGCCGTAAAATTGCGGCAACACTTGCCAGTACTGGTACACCGGCTTTTTTTGTGCACCCTGGCGAGGCGAGTCATGGTGATTTAGGGATGATCAGCCCAAATGATATCGTCTTAGCGATTTCGAACAGTGGAGAGTCTCAAGAAATTCTTTCTTTGATCCCAGTGATAAAGCGATTAGCCATCCCCTTACTCTGTATGACCGGAAGGCCTGAAAGTACCATGGCTCGGGCTGCACAAGTCCATCTTTGTATTAAGGTTCCCATTGAAGCTTGCCCTCTTGGGCTAGCGCCAACCAGTAGTACGACAGCTACCCTAGTTATGGGGGATGCCCTTGCAGTCGCGCTATTAGAAGCGAAAGGATTTACACAAGAAGATTTTGCTTTGTCACATCCTGGTGGCGCATTAGGTAGGAAACTACTGATTCATGTCAGTGATATCATGCATTCCGGTGAGGAAATTCCTACCGTATCGGAGCAAGCCACTTTACGCGATGCGCTGTTTGAGATTACGCGTAAAAAAATGGGGATGACCGTCATTACCCAATCCGAAGGTAAAATAGCCGGCATTTTTACAGATGGCGATCTACGCAGGGTGATCGATATGAATATCGACCTACAATCGACGCCTATCGCCGAGGTTATGACTCATGGCGGGATTCGTGTTGCCCCACAAATTTTGGCCGTTGATGCGCTAAATATCATGCAACAAAAAAATATAACCTCTCTCCTCGTTGAGGAGCAGGGAAAACTGATAGGTGTTGTACACTTGCACGATATGTTACGTGCGGGCGTCGTATAAACAGGACAGATTATTTAATGAATGCAGAAAGCCACGTTGACACATGCTATGGCCCTATTCCACGCGAAATCATGGAACGCGCAGCACAAATAACACTCCTTATTTGCGATGTAGATGGTGTGATGTCCGATGGTAATGTTTATCAGGGGAATTCTGGTGAAGAGCTCAAGGCTTTTAATGTCAGAGATGGTTATGGAATCCGCTGTCTGTTAACCAGTGATATTGATGTGGCGATAATTACTGGGCGAAAAGCAAAATTACTGGAAGACCGTTGCGCAACTCTTGGTATCCAACATTTATATCAAGGGCAATCTCATAAAGTTATTGCATACCAACAGCTTCTAGAAAATCTTCAATGCGCCCCACACCAGGTTGCCTATATTGGCGATGATCTGATTGATTGGCCAGTCATGAAGCAAATTGGGCTGAGTGTTGCGGTCGCAGATGCCCATCCCTTAATTCAGCAAAGAGCACACTATAAAACAGGTATTGCTGGCGGACGGGGGGCAGTGAGGGAACTTTGTGATATCATCCTTATGGCACAAGACAAATTTGAACAAGCCGAAGGGTTATCAATATGAGTAACGCGCGTAAATGGATCATTGGGCTTCTCGCGGTAATTGCACTGGTTCTCATTGGCTGGAATATTACCTCATCGAATGATAACAGCGCTTCCTCTGCGGTTAATGACCAGTCCCCTACTTATACCAGTGAAACCTCTAAAACCACTGTTTACAATCCACAGGGATCCTTGGCGTATCGATTAGTCTCTAAACAAGTCGAATATTATGATGTACAACAGCTGACTTGGTTTTCCCAGCCGGTATTAACGACCTACGATGATACAAAGCGTGCGGCTTGGGTACTAACCGCCGATAAAGCAAAACTTACGCAGGACAGAATGCTCTACCTCTACGGGCATGTTGTCGTACAATCCCAACTATCGGACTCGCGTTTACAACGCCTTACCACGGATTCAGCCCAAATTAATTTAGTGACACAAGATGTTACCTCTAATGATAAAGTAAATCTTCGAGGCATTGGATTTGAGTCTAACGGAACGAAATTACGCGGTAATTTACGCGCGAAAACAGCCGAGTTGCTTGAAAAGGTAAATACTTCTTATGAAATTCAAAAATAAATCTTCATTGAATCTGCTGCTAGCAAGTGGATTACTCGCGCTGAGTCTCCCTGCATTAGCCGTTACTGGCGACTCAGATCAACCTGTTCATATCAATTCCATTAATCAATCTTTGGATATGGATGGCAATATTGCGACATTTACAGGCAACGTTGTGATCACGCAAGGAACGATTAAAATCCAAGCGGATAAAGTTGTTGTAACCCGTCCTGGTGGCGATAGTAAGAAAACGTTAGTCGATGCTTACGGTAATCCAGCGACCTTTTACCAAATGCAAGACAATGGTAAACCTGTAAAAGGTAGCGCCAGCAAGCTGCATTATAATTTGGCTGCAGACTCTGTCGAACTGACCGGTAAGGCGCATGTCCAACAACTCGATAGTAATATCAATGGTGATCGCATTACCTACTTGGTGAAAGCACAAAAAATGCAAGCTTACAGCCAAGGCCAGTCAAAGCGTGTTACGACAGTATTGATGCCGTCTCAGCTACAAGACGACAAAAAATCCTCTACCCCCAAAACCAGAGGTCAATAAGCCCTATGGCAACGTTAACGGCAAAAAACTTAGCGAAATCCTATAAAGGCAGACAAGTAGTAGGCGATGTCAGCCTAGAAGTTAACTCCGGTGAGATCGTTGGCTTATTGGGGCCAAACGGCGCAGGAAAAACCACGACCTTCTACATGGTAGTCGGTATCGTTCAGCGCGACGCTGGGCGGATCATTATTGATGACGAAGACATTAGCTTGCTCCCCTTACATGCACGCGCGCGTCGTGGCATAGGCTATCTGCCTCAAGAAGCCTCTATCTTCAGAAGGTTAAGTGTATATGATAACCTGATGGCGGTATTACAGATTCGCGATGATTTAAATAATGAACAACGTAAAGCACGTGCCGATGAGCTTCTTAAAGAGTTTCATATTGAACACTTAAGAAAAAGTTTAGGTCAGTCATTGTCAGGTGGTGAACGCCGACGCGTAGAAATTGCTCGCGCTTTAGCTGCTAACCCTAAATTTATTTTATTGGACGAACCCTTTGCAGGTGTTGACCCGATCTCGGTGATTGATATAAAAAAGATTATCGAACATTTACGCGACAGTGGCCTAGGTGTGTTGATTACCGACCATAATGTGCGGGAAACCCTCGCAGTGTGCGAACGTGCCTACATAGTAAGCCAAGGACAATTGATTGCTCACGGAACTCCAGAAGAGATTCTTGAAGATGAGCAAGTAAAAAGGGTTTATTTAGGAGAGGAATTCCGACTGTAGTCTCAGGCTGTTTTTTTAATTTCTGGCAATTGGGTCTATGATGATGAAACAAAGTCTGCAATTCAGACTCAGCCAGCAGCTGGCAATGACTCCCCAGTTGCAGCAGGCGATTCGCCTACTGCAACTCTCTACTCTCGAGCTGCAGCAAGAACTTCAACTCGCCTTGGAGAGTAATCCACTATTGGAGCAAACCGATACCCTCTCTGAGGTTGATGCGGTGGAAGATACAGAGAGCGCCTCGCTTGATACGCGTGAAGCGTTAGAGCAGCACGACATGCCATCTGAACTCCCTCTTGATACAGAATGGGACTCTATCTATACCGCAGGTACTCCCTCTGGCACCGGTAGCGATTACTACCAAGATGAACTCCCCGTCTATCAAGGTGAAACAACACAATCTCTGCAAGATTACCTGACATGGCAAGCAGAATTAACGCCTTTTTCGGAAACTGATCGGGCAATAGCAACCTCGATCATTGACGCGATTGACCCTACTGGATACCTCACTATCCCCCTTAACGATATATTGGAAAGCGTGGGTATTGATGACTGTGAAATCGCAGAGGTCGAGGCTGTTCTTAAACGTATCCAACATTTTGACCCGATTGGTGTGGGGGCTCGAGATTTACAAGAAACGCTACTAATACAGCTTTCTCAATTTTCCACTGATACCCCATACTTATCCGAAGCAAGGAGTATTCTTCAACAGCATCTCGATCTCCTTGCTAACCACGATTTTAGAAGCTTAATGCGAGTGACTCGTTTAAAAGAAGAGGTATTGAAGGCGGCTATACAGCTGATACAAACACTCGATCCTCGACCTGGTCAGTCCATCAACACGGGTGAGTCTGACTATGTTATTCCTGATGTTTTGGTCAAGAAAATCGGTAAAAAATGGGAAGTCGAACTCAATTCAGATAGTTTACCGCGTTTAGGTATCAACCAACATTACGCTGCCATGAGTGGGGGGGCGGCTAACGAAAGTGATACTCAATTTATCCGTAGTCATCTTCAAGAAGCTCGTTGGTTAATCAAAAGCGTTGAGAGCCGAAATGAGACGCTGCTTAAAGTTTCTCGGTGTATTGTCGAACAGCAACAAGCTTTCTTCGAACTCGGGGAAGAACACATGCGCCCCATGGTATTGGCGGATATTGCCGACGTGATAGAAATGCATGAATCGACAATCTCACGAGTGACCACACAGAAGTTTTTACACAGTCCGCGCGGGATCTTCGAACTTAAGTATTTCTTCTCGAGCCACGTCAACACGGATAATGGTGGCGAGGCCTCATCAACAGCGATCCGAGCGCTGGTCAAACGCTTTATTGCCGACGAAAATCCTGCTAAGCCATTCAGTGATAGTCGATTGACCACGCTGCTGTCTGAACAAGGCATTATTGTTGCCCGTCGGACTGTTGCCAAATATCGCGAGTCCCTAGCGATTCCTCCCTCTAACCAACGTAAACGGCTTGTGTGAGAGGTTATTGCGCGTTAGTCATAAAAAGCGCATAGTGATTTCAGCTATGTAAATTACTTGCCTGCATTAGGTGTTCTGTTACCATGCAGGCCAATCAATGATCGTCATTAACCACGGTGTATGTGTCTGACTCATCGTCAAACCATCAGCAAGTGAATACTATGAATAGCGACCTTCCTTTAGAATTAGGTAATGTACTAACGCTTGATTGCACACGCAATAATGTAAACTGCCAAAGCAAAAAGCGGGCGTTAGAGATAATTAGCGAAATTGCGGCGGGCCAGCTCAATCTGCCTCATCAACTTATATTTGAAACGATACTCAACCGCGAAAAAATGGGGAGTACAGGTATAGGGGGTGGGATAGCTATTCCTCATGGGAAGCTCGAGCAAGATACATTACGCTCCGTGGGTGTTTTTATAAAGCTTGAACATCCTATTGCTTTCGATGCGGTAGACAACCAACCGGTCGATCTTCTTTTTGCACTGTTGGTACCTGCTGGACAATGCAAAACACATCGTCACACACTCGCATTAATCGCCAAACGCTTAGCAAATAAAGCTATCTGCCGGCAACTTCGCCAAGCTGATAGTGATGAAATGCTCTATCAAATATTGATGGGCGATATCGATGACGAAGAGTAATAGCCCTTAACCTAGATTGACTTGTAAGGTTCGCAGGAGAAACAATGTCATGGCACTGATGATCGTCAGCGGTCGTTCTGGCTCCGGTAAATCGGTCGCACTACGTGCGCTTGAGGATATGGGATTTTATTGTGTCGATAACCTCCCCGTTGAACTTTTACCTGAGTTGGCAGCAACGTTAGCAAAAAGAGAAATCTCCGCCGCTGTAAGTATAGATATTAGAAATATTCCAGAATCACCTCTACTTTTTGAAGCCATTTTGGATAGACTCGACGCAGAATTTACTCCGCAACTGCTATTCTTCGATGCTAATACCAATACATTGATTCGCCGCTATAGTGATACCCGCCGGCTCCATCCGCTGACAGTTCGAAATCTTTCGCTTGAAGACGCAATTCTACACGAGTCAGAGTTGCTTGAACCTTTACGCTCACGTGCCGACCTGGTCATTGATACGTCAGAGATGTCGGTACATGAACTTGCAGAAATGTTACGTACCCGCTTATCAGGTAAGCCGGAGCGAGAGCTCACTATTGTCTTCGAATCCTTTGGTTTTAAATATGGTTTACCTGTCGATGCAGATTATGTTTTTGATGTAAGATTCTTACCCAATCCACACTGGGATGTAAAGCTTCGTCCGATGACAGGGTTAGATCACACTGTTTGTCAGTTTTTGGAGCGCCACACCGATGTTCATCAATTTATCTATCAAACGCGTAGCTATCTAGAATTGTGGTTACCCATGCTGGAAAGGAATAATCGTAGCTACCTTACCGTAGCAATCGGATGTACCGGTGGGAAGCATCGTTCAGTCTATATTGCGGAACAGCTAGCGGATTACTTTGCCTCTCGTGGTAAAAATGTTCAACGCAGACATCGTACCTTGGAAAAGAAGAATCATGACCGTTAAGCAAACTGTTTCTATCCAGAATAAATTGGGAATGCATGCCCGCCCTGCAATGAAGTTATTTGAATTAGTACAGAGCTTTGATGCTGAGGTTTTACTGAGAAATGAAGTCGGTACCGAGGCTGAAGCGAACAGTGTTATTGCTTTATTGATGTTAGATTCAGCCCAAGGAGGCAAAATTGAAGTCGAAGCTAACGGCCGGCAAGAGGTTGAAGCCTTGCAAGCCGTTGTTGAGCTTTTTGCCTCGAGGTTTGACGAAGAGTGATCGTCTAATAGAGGTGGTGTTGTATTAAAAAAGGCTGACCACCCAATTGGCGCATTTGACGCATAATCCATTGCTGCCTCATCTGTATATAACGTGAGGGTGCTTGGGCTTTATAGCGAAGTGGCGAGGGTAATACCGCCGCAAGTAAGGCTGCCTGACTTTCTGTTAGTTGTTTAGCCGGCTTGTGAAAATAAGCTTGCGAAGCGGCCTCCACCCCAAAGATCCCTGGTCCAAATTCCGCGACGTTAAGATAGACGGTGAGGATACGCTTTTTACGCCAAATCGCCTCTATTCCAAGGGTCATTCCCGCTTCGATTGCCTTACGCACCCAGCTACGCCCATCCCACAAAAACATATTTTTAGCAGTTTGCTGTGATAATGTTGAAGCACCTCGTAGATGATCTTCACCTCGCTGCGTCAAGGCTGAATTTACCGCACTAAAATCAATTCCCCAATGCTCAGGAAAACGTTGGTCTTCCGAGGCAATCACCGCAAGAGGCATCCAAGGGGAAATCTCATCCATGCTAACCCAATCAGAATGTGCACGGTATGCAAAGTTACCGGACGACCAAGCGCTAATTTGTCGTTCAGCCATAACTGCGGAAAAAGGTACAGGCAGAACAGTCCATAGTAAGACTGAAAGAAACCATAAGCCGATACAAAATAAAAAACCTTTTAAAAGCGTTTTTTTTACCTTTCTCAACCATGATGTATGCTTTGGCTTCATTGTTTACCTTCGTCCAGACAAGATATTGTATTATCTATTATAAATGTTTAGTGATGATAAGCGGTAATCCGCTCAAAAACTTTCATTACAAGAGCAAAAGGAAACGGTTCCAACTCTCATCTTTGAGCGCTGTCTATCGACGATCCCTGACATCAATCATGAATAAATTTTAATCATATTCAATTAGCGTTAGCCAATAGCACCCTCATTTGTTAAACTAATTATTAACATCGCTGCAACTTAAAAGCATGACAGTTGAAGAAAATACTTATAGGAAGGTATTAATTCGTTTTGTTAAAGCAGAAGATTAAGCTGTAGTTTATGCATTCACTATTTTAATCTTTCAAACGATTAGCAAAACCTATCTTTCTATGGCGATCAAAAGGTATAACCTTGTAACTAAAGGCCATTCTTATGGGAAAATAGTTGCCTACTGGATATAACCATTGATAATATAAGGTTATTAGCTATTAGGTTGCCTTGAGTATCAATTTGAGTGGATTATTGCCTTCTTTTTAACCACCCCACTCATAAATGCATTACTTATGTTAATGTTTTATAGAAATCGGTACCATTTGTTTGATACAGTAGTCTCAGTACCCAATACCACTGAATAGCAACACGATTACTCTCAAAAAAGAACAGTTTTTGTGCTATTTGGTTCAATTTCCCTGGTGTTGGCGCAATCTTCGCGCACCCCGGTTTTACCGGGGTAATTTTTCTTTACGTTCTTCTCCCTACCCACTCTTTTAATACCTTAACATCGTTCTGCCATGTGCTATGTAATTCATCGACCCAATCTTGAACATTGTCCCACCAAGCGGGCAGCTCCGGTGATTGTATCTGTTGAGCAACCTTCTGTAGATGCTTAAGACCTACAGCCCCAGCGGCCCCCTTAATTTTATGTCCTTGTTCCGCGATCTCATTCTGATCCCGTGCCAACATATTCGAATCGAGTGCTTCGAGATAGTCTGGCATCATTTTCTCGAATATAATCAGGCCATCAGAAATGAGAGAGGGTCCGACTAGGCTTAAATATTGTTCTAACATTTCGGTATCCAATCTATCCGAAGGCTCAGACGTCTGAGGTTCGACTCGCTCAGTCACCTCTTGAGAATTGTTATCCCAAAACTGTCTGATGGTTGCCGTCAAGGCTGGAACAGAAAGTGGTTTACTTAAGACACCATCTAGTCCCGCGTTGAGATATTCACTCTTATTCTTCAGCACGTTAGCGGTTAAGGCAACCAAAGGAGGGAGCTGTTGTGTGGTAAAACGCTGTTGTAATGCTCTTGCGACATCTAACCCCGTCATATCCGGTAATTGGATATCAAGTAGCACCATATCAAACTCATCGGGTTCAAAAATATCTAATGCTTCTTGCCCCGTCATTGCCACTTCGATGGAACAGCCTAGATTTTCGAGTACAGATCGAGCGACGACAACATTTAACTCAATATCTTCAACCAGTAATATATGCAGAGCCGGTAAAAGCCACTCTTCTTCTTCCTGCGTTTCAGAAGCTTCACTGATCACCTCCGGAGCGCTGACATCGAGCGTGAAACAGGCTCCGTGGTGCGGCTCGCTCTCAACACTGAGATGTCCGCCCATCGCTTCTGCGATACGAGCCGATATCGCCAGCCCTATACCCGTCCCGGTAGCCGGTTTACCACCATGCTCATCTTCAACTTGATAATACATAGCAAAAATCTTGCTCTGTTCAGACTGAGGAATACCTATACCCGAGTCCTGTACCGCAAACGTTAAGTGCTGAGACTGAAAACTAACATGAATAGAGATTTGCCCTTCTTTTGTAAATTTGACGGCATTACTGAGCAAATTCCATAAAATCTGACGCAAACGTGTCCCATCAGTTATGACGGTTTGGGGTAACGGGGCATCAACCTGCATCGTGAAGGTTAAGCCTTTGGGTTGAACCAACAATCCTGCTAAGTTTTCTAAGTCAGCGATAAAATCCGTAAAATTGATGGGCTGACAATCTAATTTAATGTTTTGCCGCTCGATTTTATCCATCTCAATGACGTCGTTAAAAATATTCCCTAACGTAATGGCAGAAACATGGATAGTTTTTAAATAATTCAGCTGCTCTTGATCTAATTGAGTATCTAAAAGTATACGACTCAATCCGACGATACCGTTTAAAGGAGTGCGTAGCTCATGGCTGATGGTAGAAATAAAGGTCGTTTTATCCCGGCTGGCATTTTCTAATGCTTCTTGATAACGCTTACGTTCAGTAATATCCCGGCCAAATCCCATCAAGCCATTTCGCTTTCCTATACGGTCGTAATAAGGAACTTTACGTACTTCAAAGCAGGCTTTCTTACCGTCCGGATACTGTAACCATTGTTCATAGGTCAGGGCGATATTGTGGCGAAAGACTTTCTCATCGGTGGCAAGGATTTTTTCTGCGGCTTCCGGCTCATAGACATCTTGTGGTGTTAACCCAACGAGCTGCTGTTCACTTTTTCCAGTTAACAGCTCTAATGCACGGTTGCACCCTGAAAATTGACGATCAATATTACGATAGAAAACTAAGTCCGGTGACGCATCTAGAAAAGAACGTAAAAAAGAAGATTGCTGTTCCAATTCGGTTTGCGCTTTGATACGCCCTTCCATCTCTTCTTCTAATTTGAGGATCGCTCGTTCACGAGCTTGTTCAGCATTACGACGCTCAGCAATTTCTTGATTAAGCTGCGTGATGGTTTGTTGCATTTGTTGATTGAGCTGCAAGTCACGATCACGCATCTCTTCTAATTTATCGACTAACCTGGCTAAACGCTGACGCGACTCTTCGAGTTGGTCAACCACGACAGAGAGAAAATAAACGGCCCAAGGGGTGATTAACAATCCAAAGAATATGGAGCGCACAACATCGATTGATTCGACATGACCATGCAACAGCAGTGTTACCGCCATTTGCACAATCATCGCTAAGACCACTAACGCTGAAGCGAGAAGAAGGGAAAAGCGAACAAGGCCAAGTTTGACCATTAAATCAACGTAATACTGCGCTAGTAGGCGGATATGTTTCATAATCACTCCATCGTCGAGAAGTGAACATGATAGCGTAAAAATAACGCGGTAAGCAGAAGATTCACAGTAGAATATTAATGCGAATCATTTGCATTAATATTCATTTATTTTTCTGATTTCGCACAATTCGTTCAGGTTCGAAAATAAAAAAAATCCCATCCATTAAAATAGTTAAAAAAATCGGTTAATACCACTATAGCGATATATATCACTAATTTTAATCCTATTAAAAGAATGCAGCATGGGAATTCTGGCTGCACCATAGTGATACAGTTCACATAAAAACACTGCACCATAACAATGCAAACAGTCGAAAAACACTATAAAAACTTTTAAAATCATGATGATACATGAAAATCACTAATGAAACATTTGTTACCTTATCAATTTGACCTTACTCATAATTCCCGATAAGTTGGAATTCAACTGGTAGCTATCTGTGCGGAAAGTAGTACTCCCGCCTAATTTTAAGTAATTAAACGTTCTCTGTGGCATCACCATTTTGGTCGATCAACGCCGTTAGGGTTAACGCGAATTTACTCTCCTAACCATTATCCTAGCCCATGCAGCATTACATGTAGCAAAGTGCTGGAAGAAAAGGGCCGCAGAGCCCGCGGAGGTTGACTCAATGTTGTATGATAAATCCTTTGAAAAGGATAACTGTGGCTTCGGACTTATTGCCCATATAGAAGGCGAACCCAGCCACAAGGTTGTCAGAACAGCGATCCATGGTCTCGCTCGTATGCAACACCGCGGTGCAATTCTTGCGGATGGTAAAACGGGTGATGGTTGTGGGCTACTGCTACAAAAACCAGACCGCTTCTTTAGATATATTGCCGAAACACAAGGGTGGAGCCTGGCGCGCAACTATAGCGTTGGGATGCTATTCCTGAATAACGACCCAGAAAAAGCAGCAATTTCACGTAAAATCATCGAAGAAGAAGTCCTACGTGAAACACTTTCGGTTGTGGGATGGCGTGAAGTCCCTATTAACCGTGATGTACTCGGCGAAGTCGCCCTCTCTTCTCTTCCCGTTATTGAGCAAATATTCATTAATGCTCCTGCAGGATGGCGTCCACGCGATATGGAACGCCGTCTATACATGGCACGCCGTCGTATCGAAAAACGTGTTGAAGCGCTAGAGGATGCTGAATTCTATATTTGTAGCTTCTCTAACCAAGTAAATATTTATAAAGGCTTGTGCATGCCTGCCGATTTACCGAGATTTTATCTCGATTTGGCTGACTTGCGTTTAGAATCGTCTATCTGCCTTTTCCACCAACGCTTCTCGACCAATACGGTTCCACGCTGGCCGCTGGCCCAACCTTTCCGTTATATGGCGCACAACGGTGAAATCAATACCATTGCGGGTAACCGTCAGTGGGCAAGGGCCCGTGCTTACAAATTTAATACGCCGCTGATCCCTGATTTACAGACGATTGCCCCATTTGTGAATGAAACAGGCTCTGATTCAAGCTCGATGGATAACATGCTGGAGCTATTCTTAAACGGCGGGATGGACTTGGTCCGTGCCATGCGTTTACTGGTTCCGCCAGCTTGGCAAAATAATCCTGATATGGATCCCGATTTACGCGCTTTCTTCGATTTCAACTCTATGCATATGGAGCCTTGGGATGGTCCGGCGGGGATTGTCATGTCCGATGGCCGTTATGCTGCCTGTAATCTAGACCGCAATGGATTACGCCCAGCACGCTACGTCATCACTAAAGATAAGTTAATCACCTGTGCCTCTGAAGTGGGAATTTGGGACTATCAACCCGATGAAGTGGTTGAGAAAGGACGTGTAGGCCCCGGTGAGCTAATGGTTATTGATACCCGTAATGGACGTATTCTCCATTCGGCAGAGACCGATAATGACCTAAAAAGTCGCCATCCTTATAAAACATGGATGGAGAAAAACGTGAAACGCTTGGTACCTTTTGAGGAGCTTCCTGAAGACCAAGTGGGGAAACGCCAGCTTGACGATACTCAGCTCGCGACGTGCCACAAACAGTTCGGCTACAGCAGTGAAGAGCTGGATACCATCATTCGTGTACTCGGGGAGAACGGTCAAGAAGCGGTCGGATCAATGGGTGACGATACGCCCTTTGCCGTACTCAGTAGCCGCCCACGTATTATCTATGACTATTTCCGCCAGCAATTCGCTCAGGTGACTAACCCACCTATCGATCCTTTACGTGAAAATCATGTAATGTCGTTAGCGACCTGTATCGGGCAAGAGATGAATGTTTTCTGCGAGGCAGAAGGTCAAGCACACCGTGTGAGTTTTAAATCACCTATTTTGCTTTATTCAGATTTCTCACAGCTGACACATTTGGATACTCAGTACTACCGTGCCGATACAATCGATTGTACTTTTAATCCTGCTGAAGAGACGTTAGAAGCCGCTATCCATCGTTTGAACGACCAAGCAGAGAAGATGGTTCGCGACGGTACCGTATTACTTGTCTTATCAGACAGACACATTACCGCAGAAAGACTTCCCGTCCCGGCCCCCATGATCGTCGGTGCGGTGCAAGCCCGTTTGGTGGAAAAAAGCCTTCGTTGTGATGCCAACATCATTGTGGAAACGGCCTCGGCCCGCGACCCCCACCATTTTGCTGTGCTCTTAGGTTTTGGTGCAACCGCGATCTATCCATGGTTAGCCTATGAAACCTTAGCGAAAATGGCAGACAGTGGCGTCATTGACCACGATTATCGTAAAGCCATGTTGAACTACCGTAATGGTATTAACAAAGGCTTGTACAAAATCATGTCGAAGATGGGGATTTCTACTGTGGCCTCTTACCGTTGTTCGAAACTCTTCGAAGCGGTGGGACTGCATACTGATATTACAACGCTCTGCTTCCAAAACGTGACTAGCCGTATTGGCGGTGCGAATTTTAGCGACTTCGAACAAGACCTCGTAAACCTTTCTAAACGTGCATGGTTAGCCCGTAAGCCTCTCGACCAAGGTGGGTTACTGAAATATGTCCACGGCGGCGAGTACCACGCTTATAACCCGGATATTGTTAATAGCTTGCAGCGTGCGGTAGAAAGTGGTGATTACGCGGATTATCTCAACTATGCCCAGCATGTGAATAACCGCCCTGCTGCGACGCTACGCGATTTACTGGCGCTGAAGCCGAGCGAACAAGTTATCAAGATTGATGAGGTTGAACCGGCAACTGAGCTTTTCAAACGCTTCGATACGGCCGCGATGTCGATTGGTGCCCTAAGTCCAGAGGCCCATGAGGCGCTAGCTGAAGCCATGAACAGTATCGGTGGTTTCTCAAACTCTGGAGAGGGTGGCGAAGACCCTGCTCGCTACGGAACGAATAAAGTATCGCGCATTAAGCAAGTTGCTTCCGGACGCTTCGGTGTGACACCTGCATATCTGGTTAATGCTGATGTCATCCAAATTAAGGTTGCGCAAGGGGCTAAGCCAGGTGAAGGTGGACAACTGCCGGGCGATAAAGTAACGCCTTATATTGCAAGATTACGTTATTCCGTTCCGGGGGTCACCTTAATTTCACCTCCGCCACACCACGATATCTATTCGATTGAGGATTTAGCGCAGCTTATTTTTGACCTTAAACAGGTCAATCCTAAAGCGATGATCTCCGTTAAACTGGTATCCGAACCAGGCGTAGGAACTATCGCGACCGGGGTTGCAAAAGCCTACGCTGATTTGATCACCGTTGCAGGCTACGATGGCGGTACAGGGGCAAGCCCACTTACTTCAGTGAAATATGCCGGTTGCCCTTGGGAACTGGGCTTAGTCGAAACACAACAAGCACTGGTTGCCAACGGTTTGCGTCATAAAATTCGCCTTCAAATTGATGGGGGGCTAAAAACCGGTCTCGATATCATTAAGGCGGCGATTCTCGGTGCGGAGAGCTTTGGATTTGGTACCGGCCCGATGGTGGCCTTAGGCTGTAAATACCTGCGTATTTGCCACCTTAATAACTGTGCGACAGGTGTTGCAACGCAAGACGAGAAATTACGTAAGAATCATTACCACGGCCTTCCTTTTAAAGTAACGAATTACTTTGAATTTATTGCCCGTGAGACACGTGAAATCATGGCTTCTTTAGGGGTAAGTCGCCTCACGGACTTGATAGGGCGAACAGACCTATTGACCGCTTTAGAAGGTTTCACGGCAAAACAGCAAAAACTGAATCTGGGCTCATTACTCGAAACTGCTACTCCAGTTGCCGGAAAAGCTTTGTATTGCACAGAATCTAACCCGCCATTCGATAAAGGGACGCTGAATAAAGCGCTGTTGGAACAAGCGTTACCTTATATTGAAACAAAGCAAAGTAGGCATTTTTACTTCGATGTTAAAAATACTGATCGCTCTGTGGGCGCAACCTTATCCGGTGCAATCGCTCAACGCTACGGCGACCAAGGACTTGCAAGCGACCCTGTTCAGGTTCACTTGTCGGGTACAGCAGGTCAAAGTTTTGGCGTCTGGAATGCCGGTGGACTTGAAATGATCCTGACCGGTGATGCAAACGACTATGTTGGAAAAGGAATGGCGGGTGGTCTCTTGGCAATTCGCCCACCTATTGGTTCAGCCTTCCGTAGCCATGAAGCCACTATTGCGGGTAATACCTGTCTATATGGTGCAACAGGCGGCAAACTCTTCGCAGCGGGTCGTGCAGGAGAACGTTTTGCCGTGCGTAACTCTGGAGCCATTACTGTTGTAGAAGGAATTGGCGATAATGGCTGTGAATATATGACCGGAGGGGTTGTATGCGTGATTGGTCGCACTGGTGTCAATTTTGGTGCGGGAATGACCGGGGGCTTTGCCTACGTCCTGGATGAAGACGGTGAGTTCCGTAAACGTGTTAACAGCGAATTGGTCGAAGTATTAGACGTCGCTAGCCTACCTATTCACGAAGAGCATCTGCGAGGCTTAATTACCGAGCACGTACAATATACCCAATCAAGTCGTGGTGAAGAGATCCTCGCACAATGGTCTAACTGGTCAGAGAAATTCATGCTGATCAAACCTAAGTCGAGCGATGTGAAAGCACTGTTAGGACATCGCAGCCGGTCAGCGGCAGAATTACGAGTACAGGCGCAGTAAGGAGCGACAATGAGCCAAAATGTTTATCAATTTATTGACTTACAGCGCGTCGATCCTCCGAAGAAACCGCTGCAACTCCGTAAAATAGAATTTGTAGAAATCTACGAGCCCTTCTCTGAAGGGCAAGTCAAGGCGCAAGCCGACCGCTGTTTAGATTGCGGTAATCCTTATTGCGAATGGAAATGTCCGGTACACAACTACATTCCTAACTGGCTAAAGTTAGCGAATGAAGGGCGAATTATTGAGGCAGCAGAACTCTCTCATCAGACCAATAGCCTACCAGAGGTCTGCGGTCGTGTTTGTCCTCAGGATCGTCTCTGTGAAGGGTCGTGTACGCTCAATAACGATTTCGGTGCGGTGACCATTGGGAATATCGAACGCTATATTAACGATAAAGCGATGGAAATGGGCTGGCGCCCGGATATGTCGCAGGTTAAGTCGGTGAATAAGCGTGTAGCCGTCATCGGCGCCGGTCCTGCTGGGCTTGCTTGTGCCGACGTACTGACACGAAATGGTGTAAGCGTCACTGTCTTTGATCGCCATCCAGAAATTGGCGGGCTGCTAACCTTTGGGATCCCTTCTTTTAAACTTGAAAAAGACGTAATGATCAAACGTCGGGAACTGTTCGAAGGGATGGGGATTGAGTTTCGCCTAAACGTTGAAGTCGGCCAAGACATTACGATGCAAAGCCTAATTGATGAGTATGACTCGGTTTTCTTAGGGGTTGGGACTTATCAGTCAATGCGGGGTGGACTGAGTAATGAAGATGCCGAAGGTGTGTACGACGCCTTACCCTTCCTCATCGCCAATACTCGTAAAACCATGGGCTTCGAAGCGCTGGCTGAGCAGCCCTATTTAGATATGAGCGGTAAGCGCGTTGTCGTGCTGGGTGGGGGCGATACTGCGATGGACTGTGTCAGAACCTCAATTCGCCAAGGGGCAACCAACGTTATTTGTGCGTACCGCCGTGATGAGGCCAATATGCCAGGTTCACGCCGCGAAGTAAAAAATGCACGAGAAGAAGGCGTTGATTTTCAATTTAACTTACAACCTTTAGGTGTCGAGATTGACGGCAGCGGAAAAGTGATTGGGGTAAAAATGGTGCGTACCGAAATGGGCCCTGCTGATGCTGCTGGCCGCCAACAGGCGCAACCTGTTATAGGCTCAGAACATGTGATTGCAGCCGATGCCGTCATTCTAGCATTTGGATTCCGCCCACACAGCATGCCTTGGCTTGACGAGTTTAACGTTGAGTTCGATGCGACCGGACGAATTGTGGCGCCTGAGACGGCTGAAATTGCGTTCCAAACCAGCCATCCCAAAATTTTTGCGGGAGGCGACGCGGTAAGGGGCTCTGATTTAGTCGTGACCGCCATTGCGGAGGGCAGAAAAGCCGCAGAAGGTATTCTTGATTACCTTGAAGTGTAGAGAAAGAAAAAGAGCGCGAAAAGCGCTCTTTTTTTCTAGTCGATATTATTTAACGACACGTAGTGCGGGACGCCCACCTTTCGGCGGAGGAGTCTCATCATCATCACTATCAGTATGATCAGTCTCACCGTCACCATCAATGACTGACATTTTGGGCTCATGCGTCACATCAAGATCAACGTTAGCCTCAACATCATCATATTGCGGCTCTGGCTCGAACATAGTCCCAGCACCATTTTCCCGAGCATAAAGTGCCATCACTGCTGCCAGCGGAACGAACACTTGACGTGGAACTCCGCCAAAGCGAGCATTGAAACTGACAAATTCATTACCAAGTTCCAAGTTCCCCACTGCACGCGGTGCAATGTTAAGGACAATTTGCCCATCACGAGCAAATTCCAGTGGTACTTCCACACCGGGAAGATTGATATCAACCACTAAATGTGGCGTTAGCTCGTTATCTAACAACCAATCGTAGAATGCCCGCAGTAAATACGGGCGACGTGCCGTTAAATTTGTCATATCCATAGTATTCAGCCTCGATTAGAGACGCATTTCCCGCTCAGCTTCTGTCAAAGAAGCGAGGAACGAATCACGCTCAAAGACTCGATTCATATAGCCTTTAAGATCTTTGGAACCGGCTCCAGATAAATCAACGCCTAACGAAGGTAAACGCCATAACAATGGAGCAAGATAGCAATCGACTAGGCTGAACTCTTCACTTAAGAAATAAGGGGTACGTCCAAACAGAGGAGCGATCGCTAATAACTGCTCGCGTAATTGTTTACGTGCAGCATCTGCCTCTTCAGGGGAGCCTTGTTCAATCTGGAACAGTAAGGTATACCAATCTTGTTCAATACGATGCATCATCAAACGACTTTCACCGCGCGCAACAGGATAAACCGGCATTAATGGCGGGTGTGGAAAGCGCTCGTCCAAATATTCCATAATGATTTGTGATTGATATAACGTCAGCTCACGGTCCACTAAGGTTGGAACAGTGCAATACGGGTTTAGATCGATCAGATCTTGTGGAAGATTTGACTTATCCACCTGTTCAATTTCTACACTCACACCTTTCTCAGCCAGTACAATTCGCACTTGATGACTGTAGATATCAGTGGGTCCAGAAAACAGTGTCATTACCGAACGTTTGTTGGCAGCGACAGCCATGAAAACCTCCACATATACTTATAAGAGCTGCGATTAACCATCTCAATGACCGATGGCAGATGATAGACCATAAACTGCGCGATAGTTTACCAGAAATTGAAGCCTTTGTGGGCAACCTTTCTACTAAGCTGCGAATTTGAGGGATTTGAGCGGGTTTAGGAAAGAAAAAGTAACCATTATCGTCAATCAGGTATAGAGGATATGCTTTCTCGCGGGCAGTAATGCAATAAAAAACCCGCCGAAGCGGGTTTTTTCGTAAACACATCGCTGCAGAGCAGCCATGAATTAACGCTTAGAGAACTGTGGACGACGACGTGCTTTACGCAGACCGACTTTCTTACGTTCAACTTCACGCGCATCACGAGTAACAAAGCCCGCTTTACGTAGTTCAGAACGTAGAGATTCGTCATATTCCATCAGAGCGCGAGTGATACCGTGACGGATCGCTCCTGCTTGACCAGAAATACCACCACCTTTAACAGTGATGTACAGATCTAATTTACCAATCAAATCAACCAGTTCCAGAGGTTGACGCACGACCATGCGCGCAGTCTCACGACCGAAATATTGCTCTAAAGAGCGTTGGTTGATTACGATGTTTCCGCTACCCGGCTTGATAAAGACGCGTGCGGAAGAGCTTTTGCGGCGACCTGTGCCGTAGTTTTGAGTTTCAGCCATTGCCATTGATCCCGATTAAATGTCCAGAACTTGCGGTTGCTGTGCCGCATGGTTGTGCTCGTTGCCCGCGTAAACTTTCAGTTTACGGAACATTGCACGGCCCAGAGGGCCTTTCGGCAGCATGCCTTTTACCGCGGTTTCAATGACACGCTCAGGAGCACGAGCAATCATTTCTTCAAAGGTCGCTTGCTTGATACCACCGATGTGACCAGTGTGGCGATAGTAGATCTTGTCGCTACGTTTGTTACCTGTTACAGCAACTTTGTCAGCGTTAAGAACGATGATGTAATCACCAGTATCTACGTGCGGAGTGTATTCCGCTTTATGTTTACCACGCAGACGACGAGCCAGTTCAGTCGCTAAACGACCTAAGGTTTTGTCAGTTGCGTCAACAACATACCAGTCGCGTTTGACGGTTTCTGGTTTAGCTGTAAAAGTTTTCATCTAAAAGCTTACCCAAATATAAGTTACACGTTGGTGAAATCCCAAACGCTATTAACGGTTGAGGCTCACACGACCATTTTGCCAGTAAGCCTACCCCTTCGGATAGAACTACCGGAACACAAAGGTTTTTGGGAATAAAACCATTTGTTGTAACGTGGGGTCGCAAGATTATAAAGAAGTCGACTTCAAAAATCGACCTCTTTTATCATTAATTCGCAACTCCACGAATATTTCTGCCTTACGGCAAATGAGGAAGACGCAAATACTCTTCGCTTTGCATCTCCTGAAGACGAGATAGGCAACGTTGGTATTCAAATTTCAATTGATTACCTTGATAGATAGCTTCCAACGTCACTTCTGCAGAAACGACAAGTTTAACATGTCTTTCGTAGAATTCATCTACCATTGCAAGAAATCGACGCGCATGATCTTCAGTCTGCTGTGTTAACTGTGGGACATCTAACAATAATACCGTGTGAAATTGCTGAGAAAGCGCGATGTAATCGTGCTGACTACGGTTTTCCCCACATAGCACGCTAAAACGAATCGCAAGCACCCCTTCAGCAACATGTTCACTCTTCATCGCACGATGATTGATCTCGAGTACCGGTGAAGGAGCCTGAGCAAAATCACTTCCTGACAGGTTTTTAAATAATACGCTAATGGCTGTACGCGTTTCATCGTTGAGCGGCGATTTCCAGAGATGGGCGGCTGTCAGAGCGCGTAAACGGTAATCGACGCCAGCATCAACATTCATGGTTTGACAATGTGTTTTGATTTGTTCAATAGCGGGTAAAAATCGCGCTCGCTGCAGGCCATTACGATAGAGTTCATCAGGGGGAATGTTCGAGGTCGCGACTAACGTGATGCCTCGCTGAAATAAGGCTTCCATTAACGTTCCCAGTAACATCGCATCGGTAATATCCGATACAAAAAACTCATCAAAACACAACAGGTCAGTCTGTTCGCGAAAACGTTCGGCAATAATAAGCAGTGGATCACTATGGCCTTGGAGTTGGCTCAGTTCTTCATGGACGCGTAACATAAAGCGGTGGAAATGTAATCGTAACTTACGCTCGCCTGGAACAGACTGATAAAACATATCCATGATCCAGGTTTTACCACGCCCAACTCCTCCCCACATATACAAGCCTTGAACCGGTTGTTCGCTGCTCTCACTGCGCTGAAAAATTTTAGAAACGCGACCTAAAAATCCTTTTTTATCCGTCAATGTTGTGGCGGTTTGCTGGCGGGCAATTAACGCTTTTTGGATCTTATCAAGCTCCGTTACCGCGGCTTTTTGTACCTCATCGGGCTGGTAATCGCCCTGTTCAAGGGCTTGCTGGTAACGTGTCAGTGGAGAAATGGTTTGCATAGTGGGTACCGTTAAGCTAATCGAAGACGACAAACACAACATTGAAAACCGCTATACAGTACGCCAGGTTAACGCAGGATTCCACATCCTGAGCATTAACAGGTATAGTGAGGTAAACTATTTTCGACTAGCATCTCACTCGAAATGGGTAACTGCTTATCGTCATCCCCTTAGCACAACGGATATTATGGGAGTCATTATGACCTGGGAATATGGGCTTATCGGATTAATTGTCGGCGTAATCGTTGGGATTGTTATCACACGGTTTGGTAGCCGTAAACTCCGCGACCAGCACGCGCTACAGTACGAACTAGAAAAAACCAAAGACGAACTTAAAGAGTTAAAACAAGAACTAAATGGTCACTTTGTCCGTAGTGCTGAACTGCTTGAAAATATGTCTCAAAACTACCAAGAACTTTATCAACATATGTCTAGCACGACCAAAGAACTTCTGCCTGAGCAAGCTGCTCAGAGTAACCCGTTCATCTGGCAGCAAAGTGCAAAAAATGCTGAAACTGATAATGGGCTAGCTGAAATGCCGCGGGATTATTCTGAAAAGTCATCGGGCTTGCTAAGAAGTTCAACTACTGAAAAATAATTGTTGAGGGTCAATGATGAAAAAAAATCGTACACCCTTAGCGCTAGCGATAGCGCTAAGCATGAGTTTGGGGATGGCTTACCTCCCCGCTTCGTATGCGACGCTACCTGCACAAGTGGGCGATCAACCCTTACCTTCACTGGCGCCAATGCTTGCGAAAACACTGCCTTCGGTGGTGAGCGTCCAAGTCAGTGGTACCACGACGGAAAGCCAAGATCAGCAACTTCCTGAACCCTTAAAGCGTTTCCTTGGCCAAAATCCGCAGCAACAACAGCCAACACCGTTTCAAGGTTTAGGGTCAGGTGTCATCATTGACGCTAAAAACGGCTACATTCTCACTAATAACCACGTTATTAATGGTGCAGATAAAATTACGGTTCAGTTGGGTGATGGTAACGAATATCCCGCTAAACTGGTCGGTCATGATAGCCAAACTGATATCGCCCTTATTCAAGTTAAGAATGCTAAAAATTTAGTACAAATTAACATTGCTGATTCCGATGCATTACAAGTCGGCGATTTTGCCGTCGCTATCGGTAACCCTTACGGCCTTGGTCAAACAGCGACTTCCGGTATTATCTCCGCACTCGGACGCAGCGGCTTAAATATTGAAGGCTTAGAGAACTTCATTCAAACCGATGCGGCGATTAACCGCGGAAATTCAGGGGGCGCTTTGGTCAACCTGAAAGGTGAATTAGTAGGGATCAACACCGCTATCTTGGCAGCCAGTGGGGGTAATATTGGTATTGGCTTTGCCATCCCTTCCAATATGGCAATGAATCTTGCCCATCAGCTGATTAAGAACGGTAAAATTACCCGCGGCCAACTTGGCCTAAAAGGCACTGAGATGTCGTCGGATATGGCGAAAGCTTTCCACGTCGATGTACAGCGAGGAGCCTTTGTTGCTGAGGTATTACCAAATTCTGCCGCAGCCAAAGCGGGGATCAAAGCTGGAGATATCATTACCGGCTTGAACGGTAAACCTATCACTAGCTTCGCCGAGCTTCGCGTGAAAGTCGGTACCAGCGCACCTGGCGATAAAGTCATGTTGACCTTGCTGCGCGACGGTAAATCGATCAATGCCGAAGTCACTCTAGAGCAAAGCGCTCCCGAAACGACACCAACCACGATCGATTTGCCAGCACTTCAAGGTGCTGAGTTCAGCGATGGCATGACATTGAGTAAGGCGAAAGGCGTCAAGGTTGACAGCGTAACGCCGTCTAGTCCTGCTCAGCAAATCGGGTTACACACTGGCGATGTCATCACCGCGATTAACCGCCAACGGGTCGATTCTGTCGATGCGATGAGTAAAATCTTAGCGACTAAACCGCCAGTCATCGCGATGAGTGTGATGCGCGGTAAAGATAACCTCTTTTTACTTCTTCGTTAGCCCAGATAAGGGTAGGTACAGAGGTGCGTACCTACTCTTCTCATGCTATTCTGCAGCAACCTCTCCCTTGGCAACTAAATTAGCATGTTATTTAAACTACTTCGTTCAGCGCTTATCGGCCTTATTGTCGCCATAATTTTACTGCTTGGTATGCATTTATTGCGTAACGGTGGTGCACTGTTTTCGAATAATGAAGCACCTGCTAATACTCAAGAATCGGTATTTAGTTTCAGCCAAGGAGTGCGCCGCGCCGCGCCAGCGGTGGTAAATGTTTATAATCGTAACTCACAAACTCAAGGTAAAAGAGATTTCACTACCTTAGGGTCGGGTGTGATCATGAACCAACGCGGCTATATTTTGACAAATCGCCACGTTATTAGTAATGCCGACCAGATTATCGTAGCCTTACAAGATGGGCGCTTTTACGAAGCAACCTTGGTCGGTTCTGATGCGATGACCGATCTGGCAGTACTTAAAATCTCTGCACCTAGCCTCCCTATTATTCCCATTAATAACGAACGTAATCCGCATATTGGTGATGTGGTGATGGCGATAGGTAACCCCTATAATCTCGGTCAGACAGTGACTCAAGGTATTATTAGCGCCACCGGCCGTGTTGGTTTGAGTTCTTCTGGACGTCAAAACTTCCTACAAACTGATGCCTCAATCAACCAAGGTAACTCTGGAGGAGCGTTGATAAACTCATTAGGCGAACTAATGGGGATCAATACCCTAACCTTTGATAAGAGTAATGATGGCGAAACACCTGAAGGTATTGGCTTTGCCATTCCAACGCCGTTGGCAATTAAGATTATGAATAAACTTATTCGCGATGGTCGAGTCATCCGCGGCTTTATCGGAATTACTGGCAGAGAAATTCCTCCAATGCATGAACAGGGGAATAACTATGAAAAATTGCAAGGCATCATTGTCACTAAAGTCACTGGCCCCGCTGAACTAGCGGGCATTAAAGCCAACGATCTGCTACTGAGTGTGAATAATAAGCCCGCTGTTTCCGCTCAAGAGACCATGGATCAGGTAGCAGAAATTCGTCCTGGTTCAGTGATTGACGTACAAATTCTCAGACAAGGTCAGAAAAAAAACCTACCCGTTACTATTCAAGAGTTTCCCCAAGATAGTAACTAGTCCCCTTCCTCAGTAATCGCGTTTTTATGAATAATAAATCGGTTTATTGAGGGGGGGTTATTAATTCCTTACCGCATTATCAAGTGTAAAGTAATGTTGGATAGTCATATTCAACTCAATGTTGAACTATAAATAGGATATAATCCGTAAGTATTGCCAGTACTTAAGATAAATTCTCTATAAGTTATTTTTCTCTACACAGAGATTATTGAATAAAAATGCATCAAGATGCATAATAATCTCACTTCTCCTATTTCAAAGGTTTTTTATGCGAACCCCTTCTAAACAAGATGATCTGGTACGGGCCTTTAAGGCACTCCTTAAAGAAGAAAAATTCAGCTCTCAAAGCGAAATTGTTCATGCCCTGCAAGAAGATGGTTTTCAGAATATCAACCAATCGAAAGTATCACGTATGCTGACGAAATTTGGCGCGGTAAGAACCCGTAACGCCAAAATGGAAATGGTCTATTGCTTACCTGCAGAATTAGGCGTTCCTACCACCAGTAGCCCACTGAAAAACTTAGTGACGGATATAGATTACAACGAAGCTTTAGTGGTGATTCGTACCAGCCCTGGAGCCGCTCAATTAATTGCTCGCTTACTGGATTCATTAGGGAAGTCAGAGGGTATATTGGGGACGATTGCTGGGGACGATACAATCTTTATTACCCCATCTCGTGGATTTACAGTAAAAAAACTCCATACGGTCGTTCTTACACTTTTTGAACAAGAACTTTAAGGCGAAGATCGAGAGTCAAACTGGCAGACAACTATCGCCGACTGCCAGTCATGGATCAGATATTAATCATTGTAGATTGGTAACGCGTTAAAATATCCGATAGCCGATGCACCGACTCTTGCATAGGAATTGAAGCCTGATGTTCTTTTAGCAGGTCTTCATAGGCCGTCAATTCTTTAAGCAACCGCGTATAGTAATACTCCTTTTTCTCTACACTATGGGCTGCTATGACCTTATCACCCGTGATGCGTAGCTGTTGGTGAAACTCAGATAGCACCGCATTCGGCGGCAACGCGAAACTTCTTAGCCGCTGCTGGCTAATGATTAGCGTAAGGGCCAACCGATATTTATTGAGATCTCCCGGAAACATGTTTAGCAGCATAAACAGCTGTTGATAAAGTGCCGGTAGATGGTTCTCGCGGCGGCGAGAAGGATTGGTCGTCAACGATGCAACGGCGGCATACATCAGTCGATTAAGTATTTTACGTCCTGTCTTCGCTTTCGATTTATCTCTAATCAGTAATATCACCATCAATGATAGGAAACACCCTATCATTTGACCTAAAGCGTTATCTAAAAAGGATTCTATTGGAAATGTGATGGGATTACTTAACACAATAACATTCAGTGTCCCCACAAATCCTCCCAAGGCTCCTACTTGGCGGCGCTGTATCAGAACTCCCGCAACAAAAGCGAGCGCGCCAATTATCAGGCAAAGCAAGAAGACGCTTTGTTGGGTATTAGGCATCAGATAGGCATAGTACAGAAGGCCGATAGGGAACGCGGCGGTCATCCCATAGAGGAAATCTTTTGCCATCATCAATGGGTTAGGAATTCGCATAGCCAATGCGGTAACCACCGCTAACATGATCATACAACCACTACCAGCATTCCAACCCGAATAGAGCCAGAATAGAACTCCCGAAAATGTCGCGACAAAGGTACGAATACCGTTGATCATCGCATGATGCGTTTCCGCTGATTTAGGCGTAACAAGCACTTCTCGGCGGAGAATAGCTTCTTCTGTACCATTAATTTTAACGTTACTCCGAATACCTTTCGATAATAGAAGGTATTCTGATGCTGCACTCACCCATGTTGACAGGGCTAAGGGAACGGATTCTGCAGGGTATTCGCTGAATAATTTACGCAATTCACGAACTTTGGCTCGTAGGCCGCCAATAGTCTCAACTTTTTGTTCAATAACCTCGACAAAGGCGCTTGAGAGATATTCAGGGTGTGCTTGAAGATTAAGATAGGTCTCCGTCGAATGAGTAATCATCGTTAAGGAGAGCGTGTTAAGCATTTTTAACCGACGGCTACTGTTCTGCCAATGCGAGGATTCCATTTTTAACTGGCTACGCATCCCACTAAAAGCGCTACTCCGAGCGACTAAACTACTCCACGCTTTATCAACGTCTTCTTTCTCAGCTCGACCCACACATAACTGCAGCAATTGATATTGTGCTAAGAGCAGTTGGTCAACCTCTTGGTCAATCACCCGCTTAATTGATCGAGGAGAGAAAAAAGTGTCGGCTAAGATCGCACAAAGTATACCGATAAAAATCTCACTACACCGTTCAACGGCTAAGCGTGGCATTAGCTCCATGGAACCTGATGCATTAGATGAAATAATAATGATTAGTGCTGTATAGCCGGCCAAGCCGAAAGCGTAGGAGTTATCGACTTTAACCAGTGATGAGATCCAGACACAGAACCCCGCCCAAAGGCAGCTTAGAAACAGCATAATCATCGGCGCTCTAATGGTCGTCATTACGATCGCTAGCGCCGCAATACAGCCTAAAAAGGTACCAATGATACGAAGCAATCCACGGTAACGTAATGCCCCAGAATAAGGATCCCCCCCTGCCGCAAAGGCTTGTCCGCCTGCGACAATACCGGCAGTCATCACTGCCCAACGTGGGGTTTCTAAATTAAAATAGAAACCAAGTAACATCGCTAACAGTACAGCAAAGGTGAGTTTAACTGGGAAGCGTAAGAACTGAATCATACCGCCTCCAAATTATCCAAATTCGCGTAGTCGATTAGTCAACTTTTCTAAGGGAGAGGGCTCACGGTCTTTACGATCTTTCTCGCCTGTAATGATGACCGTCGCCGTTGTTCCCGCTGGGAAGCGATTAGCCACTTGCTCGTCCAAGTGGATGCGAACAGGTACACGTTGGGCTAAACGAACCCACTCTAAGTTAGAATCGACACTCGCCATTCCTTTACTATCGTTACTACTGCTACTGTTAGTGACCCCTGCGGCAACGCTTTCAACGGTCCCACGCAGTTTTAAATTACTGCCAAGGGGAGTAATTTCAGCCCGTAAACCCGGACGTACTGCATGCAATTTAGTCTCTTCAAGATAAGCCGTAACATAGAAGGTGTGATCTTTGACTAACGCAACGGCAACTGAACCTCGACTAATAAATTCACCACCATAGACATTTAAGTTGGTGATCCAGCCATCGGCGGGAGCCTTAACCGTTGCTCTAACTAAATCAATTTGTGCCAGATCACGTGCCGCGGCCGCTTTGGCCAGCTGATGTTCACTTGTTTGTAGATCATTGTTCGCTTGCTCTACCGCTTCTCGGGATAATGCTACGGTACTCAACTGGTTACGTCTTGCCGCTTCGCGCCGTTTCTCAGCAACGACGGCTTGATAATAATCCACATCAGCTTGAGCTTCATCTAATGCTTCTTTAAAACGCGGACGGTCAATTTCAAAGAGAACATCACCTTGCTTAACATACTGATTATCGTGGATATTTACATGTGTAATCAACCCCGTAACGTCAGGCGCGATAGCAACGACATCAGCGGAAAATTTTGCGTCGCGTGTCCAAGGGGATTCGGTGTAGTACACCCATGTACGAAAAACAATCACAATGGCGATGATGACTAACACAACAGTTATCGCGTAGCGGGCCACTTTTTTTATTAACGTTTTCACTGAAACCTCAAACTATTAGACTCGAAACGAGATAAAACACACAGCAGTAAAGTGCAGTATTCACCAGCGAAGGGTGCCAAACTAAATCGTAGATACCTGTTGGGGTTAGCACTTTTTTCACTAGCCAAAACACAATGAGAGATAAGATAAGCTCAACAAAAATAGGTGGAAATGAGAGCCCAAATATCACCAAAACTGGATGCACACTCATGTAAAATCCTTTAACACATTAGCCAGCGAGCCACTAGGCATGGGTTACTGGAAAGCTATAAGATCCATAATGGTGACTTACTTGGTTAAAAGGTAACGAAAGTTGTACCATTGTCCCTCAGGGACCGAACCAAAAAATCACTAAAGATAGAGACGACGATGCGAGAATAGAGAAATAAACTTCTATTTATAGCGCTATAGTAACTTGTCTTAGCGTGCATTTTCTATATTTTGTGAACTAAATCACTTTTAACTCAGAGTTAATAATGGAACGATTAAAACGAATGGCTGTGTTTGCTAAAGTTGTCGAACAAGGCTCATTCACTGCCGTTGCGCAGCAGATGCAGGTTAGCGTTTCTTCAATCTCACAAACTATCTCTCGCTTAGAGGATGAGCTCAATATTAAGCTCCTCAATCGTAGTACTCGACGTATCGGTATGACTGAAGCGGGAAAAATTTATTACTTGGGTTGCCAACGAATGCTTAACGAGGCGACTCGAGTTCATGAGCAGTTATTCGAATTCAATAATACGCCAGTGGGGACCTTACGTATCGGTTGTAGTACGACCATGGCGCAGAACGTTCTTGCTCCTATCGCGATGAAGCTATTGTCAGATTATCCAGGATTAGAGATTGACCTCATTACCGATAATCCCACCCCAGATTTGATTACACATGGATTAGATTTGGTACTCAGAACGGGTCATTTGGAAAATTCTACGCTTTTCTCTCGTCAGATAGGCGCCATGCCAATGGTGATTTGCGCCAGTAAAGAGTATCTCAGCCAAATCTCTCTTCCCACCCATCACAGCGAACTGGCGTCACTCTGTTGGCTAGAGTATACCTTGTCCCCTTATAACGAAATGGAACTCACCACTCCAGATGGTGAACTCATTCACTTATCCCTAAGCGGACGTTTCGCCACCAATGACCCACAGACTTTGGTACATTGGCTTAAATCTGGCGCAGGCATCGCTTATATGCCGATGATGTGGATAATGGATGAGGTTAAGCAGGGGAATATTCGTATACTCCTGCCCGACTATAGTTCGAAGCCGCGCCCCGTCCATGCGCTGTATACCGAAAAAGATAAATTGCCGCTGAAAGTCCAAATTTGTTTATCTTTACTCGCTGACTATTTCAAGGAAATGGCCACGCGTTACGAGCTATTTTTGAGCAAAAGGTAGCATTACGCTACCTTTTACTAACTTAGGCCGTACCGCCCACCGTCAAGCGGTCGAGTTTTAAGGTAGGCTGACCAACACCGACCGGCACACTTTGCCCCTCTTTACCACATACACCAACGCCTTTGTCAAGCGCAAGGTCGTTACCAACCATTGAGATTTGCTGCATGGCTTCAATCCCTGAACCAATCAAGGTTGCCCCTTTAACCGGAGAGGTGATCTTACCTTTCTCAATTAAATAGGCTTCTGAGGTCGAGAAAACAAATTTTCCTGAGGTAATGTCTACTTGACCGCCACCAAAATTAGGCGCGTAAATCCCATAGTCGACACTTTCAATAATTTCTTGCGGGGTAGATTGACCCGCTAACATATAAGTATTGGTCATCCTTGGCATGGGAAGATGCGCATAGGATTCTCGACGACCATTTCCTGTTGGCGGGAGCCCCATCAAGCGCGCATTCAGTTTGTCTTGGATGAAGCCTTTCAATATGCCCTTTTCTATTAGCACATTGTATTGTCCGGGGACACCTTCATCATCAATCGCGATCGAGCCCCGTAGACCACTCAGGGTACCATCATCAACCACGGTACACAGTTCCGAGGCGACTGGCTGTCCCATTTGACCACTGAACATAGAGGTCCCACGACGGTTGAAGTCACCTTCCAAACCATGACCTACTGCCTCGTGCAGTAACACTCCAGGCCACCCTGCACCTAAGACAACAGGTAATGCCCCGGCTGGGGCGGCGATAGCAGAAAGATTCACTAAGGCCATTCTTACCGCTTCTTTTGCCCAGCCGTCACAGCGCGTCTCACCCTGCTCATCAAGTAAGAAGAATTCGTAGCTGGTCCGTCCACCGCCGCCGCACGAACCATGTTCGCGTTTCCCTTGGTCTTCTACCTGAACACTAATCGATAAGCGTACCAAAGGTCGAATATCCGTAGCAAAGGTACCGTCTGTCGCGGCAATCAGGACTTCTTCATAAACACCAGATAAGTGAGCACTTACCTCTTGAACGCGAGGATCGGCATCGCGCGCGACGCGGTTCACCCGATGTAATAACGCAATTTTGTCTTCGCGGGTCAGACTGTCTAATGGGTTAATCGCGGGATACAAGGTTTTATGGTCAACCGCCGCTAAGGTTCTGACTTTACCATCCCCTTGCTCTTGTACAATACTACGTGCAGCCCCAGCACTTTGTTCCAAGGCCTTTAACGTTAATTGGTCTGCATAAGCAAACCCCGTTTTCTCGCCACTTATCGCACGAATACCGACTCCTTGGTCTATATGCCAAGAGCCTTCTTTAATAATATTATCTTCGAGTCCCCATGATTCATGCATGCTGGACTGAAAATAGAGATCACCGTAATCTAAATGGCGCTCTGAAAGCTGGCTGAGCACGCGGGAAAGGTCATCGTGCGTAATAGTATTTTTAGTTAGTAAATGCTCGCTAACCAGGTTCAGTTTCATAGGTTCTCACTTTTTATTTGCGCCATGATGAGATGACTCACCATGGCTTTTCATTCTTTACTTACGCAATACTTCTTTGACGTCCGGTTTATCCATTGGTCCAGTGATACTGTAACGTAATAAGGATATTTTACTCCAGATGGGGGACAATACTTTACTTGCCACAACAACAGAGGCCCCCACAATCGGATTGATGGCAAAAGCTGCTGCAACACCAACTGGAACTGAAATTTCTGGTGCGACAGTGGCGAGAAGGTCGAACTGACGAGTAGTGAAATTCACTGTTCCTCGCATGCCGATATCAGCTTCTAAACCATCTATACTGAGGTTCTCCGTATGTAACATCCCTTTATCCATCCATGCTGTACCGGTAATGCTATCGTAGTAAAAACCACTATCAAGAGTGCCCCTGAAATCTAAGCTCACTTTACGTAATAGCGCGTCGATACTTAATAAACGCAATACCTGCCCTGCAGTACCAGTTTCAACATGTCGAAATGTTCCCTTTCCTGCTTTTAGGGTCAATAATCCACTTAACGTTGGGATTGAAGGGCGCCAAGGAACATCTTTCCAATGCAGGTCATAGCCAAGATGCAGAGGCGTATCACTGACAGGCACCTCAACACCAAACCAATGGGCAGCATCGGCTAAATTATCAGTATGCAGATGTCCTTTTAGTGCTGTGCGTTCTTGCCCAGCAACATTATTCCACTCACCCATCACAGACAATCGACTATGCCCTGTATCGACAATACCATCTCGTAACGTCAACGTTTGCTGGTTAACACTAAATTTCCCTTTGATTTGACCGAAGTTCTGGCCGGCAAACCAACAGGAAGAGCACGTCGCGTCCAGCTTTGGCCATTGGCTAAAATCGAAATGATTATCTTGCATGGAATTTACGACTCTATTCCCCGTGGGATTCGAGGCAAACTGCGGATTATAATAAAGATAATCCATATTTAGCAGCCAAGGCTGTCCCGGTCTGATCTGGAGGCTACCTTTTGCCTCATCGCTGTTCACCGTTAAATAAGGGTCTGACAGTAGCTGATGTATTTGCAGGCTAAGGTTACGCCATTGCTGCCCATAAAGTGCTAACACCGGAGTTGTTGCTTGAAGTGTTGCAGGCAGCTCAAAGGGGATCGCTGAACGCCAATTCTGCGCGGTCGTAGAGTGTTTTACCGCCTTTTTCGCTGAGTTTGGGGTGGAGGCGCTAGAAGAGAGCTTTTGTAAGGTCGCAATCAGCTTGTCACCATCGAGGGCCGGTAATTGAATATCCATAATGGACTGTAGAGGTAATGAGGGATGCTCATCACCCTGACTGGTCCACTGACCTTTTTCTAAAGCTAACTTAGGCGTGAGCTTCCACTGGGTGCTAAACCGTTGATGACGATCGATCACACCCGCGACGTGTAGCGTCGACAAGTTACCTTTGGCGTCGATCGCGAGAGGGAAAGCACTATTTGGGATACCTAATGCTTGCGGTAACTTACCGCTAACTCGTGTTGCATTACTGGTGACGTTAACTTGATAAGATGCCCCTCCCTGATGGGGAAGCGCTATAGAAACCTCACTCTGCCAAGGTAGTCGGCCCGTTAACTGCTGAGCAAGGTTTTTGGGAAATGCATTAATTTTTTCCAGAGCCCAATTTCCTTCAGCCTGAATAGCAATGGCGAACTGTTTTGCTTGTTCTTCGGTCGAGAAAACGACCTTGACCGGCTGACCAAACCATTGAGCCGAGATTGGGGTACTCTGTAAAAGGCCATTATTATAGGTAAAACGACCCGAAACGCCTTTCATTTGAGTTTGTAACGGTACAATGGTCAATTGATTATTATTGAGATTGACATCTCCCTTCGCGGTGACTTCTTTACCGTTCAACGGAATCGTTAACCCCAAATGCCCGTATACTTCACCTTTTACCTTGAGCTGGTCTAATGCACTGCCAACATTCTTCGCTAATGGGGTCTGTTTCATATAGCGATGGATATCTTCCCCTTGTCCCCGGATATCACCTTCTATCAACAGCTGTTCTTTATGATAGTCAGGAATATCGGCCGTAACATGAGTAACAGGTACATTTCCTAAACGTATTGCGTCAGCTTTCATCCACAATCCGTTATTAACGAAGTTCAAATCGATATCAAGCGGCGATAACGCTGGCCAGCCTGGCTGGAAAGCAAATTTGGCTTGCTTTAGCGGTACAGTGACTTGGAAAGTCCCTTCATTGTGGGTAAACGGAAATTGATGCGGATTACCCGCGAAAACTAAGGTTGCATCTTGTGCCACACCACCTTGAATAGCCGTACTCAAATAGTGTACTAAGCCTTTCGGCATAATCTTGACCGGGAAATAGCGCCACGCATCAGCGCCATCTGTGGCGTTAATTCCGGCTAAAATCTGTAGATCTGGCGGGCGGTTTACCGATTGTTGATATGAAAAGTCTCCCTTAGCGGCAACGGATTTAGCACCAAGATCGATATTTCGCCCAGAGAGGACTAAGTGTTTATCGTCCTTTTCCCACGAAAAATCACCACTAAAGCGGTTAAGTTCGATCGGGGCCTGTAATTGCCCCTGAGAGGCCAACGTTTGTTGGCCTAATGTGAGCGTTGTCTCACCCTCTGCCATCCCGCCAGTCAGGGATCCAGAAAAAGCAGTGACCGCCGGTATCTGTTGAAAAGCTTGCCAACTTAACTGCTGCCACTGTGCAGCAATACGGGTTTGTTCCAAGTCTTGCAGGGGGATATCGGCGGCTAGACGGGTTACGCGCCCTTGGGGATTAGCCTGATGCCAAAGGTTGGCATAAGTAGACTGTAACGGAGAGAGCAGTGGAACTAACGGAGTAAGACGCGCGAGGTCAATATTCGCTGCGCGAACTCGGAGCGCTGAATCCTTTGCCGGTAACCAAGGCTGTTCACTGTCAGCTTGCCAATTTAGGGCTAAGCTTCCTCGCGGCCAGCGCGTATTATCAATGGTGATCCCCGTGTCAGGAAGTGTTAAGACAAATCCCTTACCTACGCGCGATAGTTTAGCCGACAACTGAGTCAAGGTTAATTGATGAGCAACCTGGTTTGCCTCTTGCCACTGTGCATCGCCGCGCTTGATAATCACATCACCCGAGGCTAACGTCCCATCGGCCATATTTAGCCAAACCATTAAGCTAAGATGTGCTTTTTTTAAGTTGGTGTTCTTATTAACCCAATTACCTAACCAGGGCTTGGCATCAATATCATCGACTTGTATCCAAACGGTACCTTTATCGAGTAATTGCTGTTTGTCCTGCAAGTTAATCCGTAATTGAGCGGTACCATGCTGCCCAGTGAAACTACTCAGGTTTACCAAACCTTCCGCACGATGGAGTTTCCCCTCATTGAACCACGTCAAGGTAGGAATATTCAGTGTTACCCGCTGTCCAGAAGGCGTGGGGAAATCAATCGTGCTTTCACGCAGGATGAAATGGTCGAAACGTTGTAGAAAGAGATTTTTGACTTTATTACTGTCGTAACCGCTGTTCGAAGAGGCGTCTTTTTTTGGAAATTGCTGCACAGAGAAATGGAGCTGCCAGAAGGTCAAATCTCTGAACTGTAAGCTAGCATGAAGTAATGATTGCCAGATATCTAACGCTAAGGTGACTTTTTTGATCTGCAACTTTCCGCCATCAGCTAACTCAGCAGAAAAGTTATCCACATTAAGTGTAGGGCCGAAGTTTTTCCACTCACCTTTAAGCACGTCAGCCTTGAAGTGAATCCCCGTTGCGCGAGAAGCCGCGTTGAGAAGCTGTGAGCGATAATGGTCCATATGAGGCATAGCTAGACGTAATGCCGTCACTAATAGTGCAGCTATTACAATCAGCGCTGTAATTATCCTTAATGTCCATTGTGATAACTTGCTCACTGTCCCCTCACTTCACGACCCATCAACTGCGATTACATGAGTACGACATCAAACTGCTCTGGAGTATAGAGGGGTTCGACTTGTACTTTGACCTGTTTACCTACGAAGATTTCGACTTCGGCCAGTGCATGGGCCTCTTCATTCTTTAATGCCTCGGAGACAATGGGCGACGCATAAACTAAATAACTATCGGAATCGTAACTATGATGCACACGGACAATCTCTCGCATGATTTCATAACAGATAGTCTCTGCAGTTTTGACGCTACCTCGCCCTTGGCAAGTCGGGCATTTTCCACACAAGATATGTTCAAGGCTTTCGCGCGTACGTTTACGCGTCATTTCGACCAGCCCTAACGAAGAGAAACCGTTGATACTGCTTTTAACCCTGTCTTTACTCATCGCACTTTCAAGTGTAGTTAATACTCGCCGGCGATGTTCTTCATTATTCATATCAATAAAATCAATAATGATGATACCGCCTAAATTACGCAATCGAAGTTGTCGAGCAATAACCTGTGTCGCTTCAATATTCGTATTAAAAATGGTTTCTTCTAGATTACGATGCCCGACAAAGGCACCGGTATTGATATCAACAGTGGTCATCGCCTCAGTCTGGTCAATAATCAGATAGCCTCCAGACTTCAAGGCAACTTTTCGTTCCATCGCCCGTTGAATTTCATTTTCAACATCAAAGAGATCGAAAATAGGTTGCTTACCACTATAGTGCTCAAGTTTTGCGGTCAGTTCAGGAACATACTCAGCAGTAAACTCGATTAATTTTTCGTAGGTGGCTTTTGAATCGACACGAATATGATCGAGTGGCGCTTCAACAAAATCACGTAGCACGCGTGCCGCCAATGCGATTTCGCCATAAAGTTTGATTCGTGTCTGATTGCGCTTTTTACGCTTGCATACCTTAGCCCACAAGCGTTTTAAGAATGCGGCATCTCGCGCCAGCTCAGTGTCACTAATACCTTCTGCTGCGGTACGGATAATAAACCCGCCCTGTTCATCACAATATTGGTGAACGGCTTGCTTAAGACGTGTACGTTCCGTCTCACTTTCAATACGCTGTGAAACTCCAACATGGGAGGCACCTGGCATAAAAACGAGATAGCGGGACGGTAAGGTAATATCTGTAGTAAGCCTCGCGCCTTTAGTGCCTAAAGGATCCTTAACCACTTGTACCATCAGATCTTGGCCAGGACGAACTAACTCAGAAATATTTTTAACATGAAATTTCTTCTGTTCTTCTCCCGCCACACATTCAGTGTGTGGCACGATATCCGAAGCATGGAGAAACGCAGATTTATCTAAACCAATATCGACAAAGGCCGCTTGCATCCCCGGTAGCACTCGGCTAACACGGCCTTTGTAGATATTGCCGACGATCCCTCTTTTCGCTTCCCGCTCAATATGAATTTCTTGCAAAATTCCCGTATCGAGGTAAGCAACACGTGTTTCAGAAGGCGTAACATTGATGAGCAGTTCAGCAGTCATTAACACTCCTTATCACTCGGGTTGAAATTCAGTCAGTAGCTCATAGGTCTCTACCAATGGTAATCCCACCACCGCCGAATAGCTCCCCTGAATCTTACGGACGAAATTTCCTCCTATCCCTTGAATACCATATGCACCGGCTTTATCCATGGGTTCTTGCGTCTCGATATAGTGGCGAATTCGATCAGGCGCTATTGGACAAAATGTTACTGTTGTTTCTACAAGACGTGTTGCGATGTTGTGTGAATCCGCAAGCGTAACAGCGGTCATCACTTGATGGGAGCGACCTGATAATTGCGTCAACATGTCAAAAGCATGGCTGGCTGATAAGGGTTTCTCTAACACTTGACCATCGATCACAACGATAGTATCAGCACCAAGAACCGGTCGATGTTGTGGCGCTATTCCAACCCCTGCCAAGGCCTTATCACGCGACAGCCTTGCCACATAGTCGAGCGGTAACTCATGAGTTTCTCGCTGTTCGATGACGTCGGTGACTAAACGGGTAAAAGGGACACCTAGTTGTGTTAACAGCTCGGCACGACGCGGGGAGGCAGAAGCTAGGTAAATAGGGAACATATATCGCCTTATTGAATCGAGAATTGATAACGTATTTTACGCATCAATAAAAAGAGCCAAGGCCACAATAATCCATCGACCAGTGCACCCGTAAAAATCTCTGGACGGAAGGTGATATCTGTTACCATAAATTGCACCCAGAAAACCATGACATCACTGACCAGTGAGAACAACACAACTACGCCAGCTTGTTGCCATAGCGCTAAATTACGGAATAGCTGAAAACGGTAAACTAGCAGGTAAGCGATAATGCTAAAGGTTAGCGCCCTAATTCCTAACGTCGAACCTGAGACAAGATCCATCACCATACCGATGAAAAATCCTGTGCCGATGTTTACACGATGGGGTAGCGCCAAAATCCAATATAAGAGAAGCAGCAACATCCACGACGGCCGGAACATGTAATACTGCTCCGGCCACGGCATCACTTGTAAAATTAAAGCAATGACAAATGAAAGCCAGATAACCCAACCACCTTGTCTACGATAGCGACTCAAGGACGCCCTCCAGGCGATTGAGCTTGACTCGCTGCAGGGGGAGTACCACCTGTAACTGGCGTCGTCGTCGAGGGAACCGTTGCCGCAGGAGTCGTCACTGCTGGGGTAGGTATTTGCGGCATCATCTGCTGTAAACGCTCATTAGCCACTTGATTCACCTCTTGAGGAGTTGCCGATACACCGGATTGATTATCATTATTCCACAATAATAATAGATAGCGTAAGCGTTGCAAGTCCGCCGCGGGTCGCACTTCAATCACTGTTGTCGCACGCTGCATATCCGGTGTGACAGACGAGACAACCCCAACGGGATAACCTTCAGGGAAGCGGCCACCTAAGCCAGAAGTAACTAATACATCCCCTACTTTCACATCCGCATTCCCGGTTAAGTGCTCGAGTTGAAGATTCTCGGTACAGCCATTTCCGGTCGCAATAGCGCGTAAATCGTTGCGCAATACTTGCACTGGAAGAGCATGTGAACCATCACAGATCAGTAATACTCGGCTGGAGAATTGCGCAACCGCAATCACCTGCCCCACGACGCCTTTATCGCTAATGACTGGCTGACCTTCGTAGACGCCACTGCGCGAACCTTTATCGATGACCACTTGATGACTGTAAGGATCGGTCGCTTCCGAAATAACTTGGGTCACCATTTTATGTTCGTCTTGGCGTAGCGGAGAACCGAGTAGTTCGCGCAGACGCACGTTCTCTTGACGATATTGACCCAATAGCAGCAGCTGGCTATTTTTTAGTCTCAACTCTCGCTGCAGTACCTGGTTTTCTTGTTCAAGAGTCTGGCGGGAGGTAAGCGCATTGGCAGTACTGTCGAGGAAACGACGAGGGCCATCAGCCATAAAGTAGAATGGGCTGACTGAAGTATCGAGGTAGTCGCGAATTCCCCTAAAGGAGCTCACATGACTATCGGTGATGATCACTGCAATAGCCGCCAATACAGCTAATACTAAGCGTATCTGCAGAGAAGAGCCTCTGCTAAAAATCGGCTTCATAAAATCCTGCGTGGTTTTCACAAAAAACAAGGGAGCGCGTTTCTCTGCACTCCCTAAGGCCGGTAGGTAATTCTGCTGAATTAAGCGTAGTGCAAGATCCTTTATTCAGCGAATGGGCGATTACTCTTCGCTAAAGAGATCGCCACCATGGATATCAATCATCTCAAGGGCCTTACCACCACCACGCGCAACGCATGTCAGGGGGTCTTCAGCGATGACCACAGGAATCCCGGTCTCTTCAATCAATAGACGGTCAAGGTTACGTAATAGCGCACCACCACCCGTCAACACCATACCACGCTCTGAAATATCAGAGGCTAGTTCAGGTGGGCATTGCTCTAACGCTACCATGACTGCACTAACAATACCGGTCAAGGGTTCTTGTAATGCTTCAAGGATTTCGTTTGAATTCAGGGTAAAGCCACGAGGTACACCTTCAGCCAAGTTACGACCACGCACCTCAATTTCTAACACTTCATCCCCGGGATAAGCCGATCCGATTTCGTGTTTAATCCGTTCAGCGGTCGCTTCACCAATCAACGCGCCATAGTTACGGCGAACATAGTTGATGATGGCTTCATCGAAACGATCACCGCCTACGCGAACGGAGGCGGAGTACACCACGCCGTTAAGGGAGATGACAGCAACTTCTGTTGTACCACCACCAATGTCGACAACCATAGAACCTGTTGCTTCGGAAACAGGCAAGCCAGCACCGATCGCAGCAGCCATAGGTTCTTCAATAAGAAAAACTTCACGTGCCCCCGCCCCTAATGCCGATTCACGAATGGCTTTACGCTCAACCTGGGTGGCACCAACCGGTACACAAACCAGTACGCGAGGGCTTGGACGCATGAAACTGTTGCTGTGAACTTGCTTGATGAAGTGCTGAAGCATTTTTTCAGTGACGAAAAAGTCGGCAATAACACCATCTTTCATCGGACGAATCGCCGCAATGTTACTAGGCGTACGGCCAAGCATTTGCTTAGCCCCTTGTCCTACCGCGGCAACGCTTTTTGGCGAGCCCGCGCGGTCTTGACGTATTGCCACAACTGAAGGCTCGTTGAGAACGATGCCTTGCCCTTTTACATAAATCAGGGTATTGGCAGTACCCAAGTCAATGGACAGGTCATTAGAAAACATGCCACGAAATTTTTTAAACATACTAAGGGGTAATCCTGCAAGCTGGGGGCGAAAATAAAATCCGCCTACTCTACCAACCACTCGAAGCAGCGACAAGGCGCAAAATCTGGCACTTCGGTGAAAACTTTAAGTTAATTGACATTCAGTACTCGTTAATCGTGAACAATTGAACAAATACTTTTAAAAACAATTCGTTATCCAATAAACTAGAATCCGCTAAAACTTATCAAGAAACAAAATCTAACATTTATATTTTATTTCTTAGTCCGACTCTTTAACAGAAAAAATGGTCGGCGCTTTGCCATGGATAAACGTTGGGGGATTCTACTCTTATTTGGTGATATTTGCTCAACTTTTAGCGTAATTATTCAACATAATATTGACACTAAACACTAGCGCTTAGTCGATTGAAGCTTTTCTAAGCGGAATCTTTCGGAACATTCTTTACTGATATGGGCGCTTGCGTGACAATTAATCGGAAATCTCGTTCCAGATTATCTCCATTCCTCGACAACTTTGTGGGCTAAAATCGCCAAAACCGCGCGACTCAATCACTAAATGACGTTAAATTCGGCTTTTTTTTAGCGTAACGAGTGACAAATAGATTCGGGCAGAGTATTTTACGCAGTGCTTAACTATTGCAGGAGATACCCGCAAGATGGCTAATAAATTTCACATTTTGCTCTTAAACGGCCCAAACCTTAACTTATTGGGCACGCGTGAGCCAGAAAAATATGGTCATGACACGCTAGACGATATCGTGTCATCACTGCAGATTCAGGCTCAAGATTTGAATGTGCAATTAAGTCATTACCAATCGAATGCGGAATCAGCATTGATCGATCAAATTCACCTTGCACGCGGTAAAGTGGATTATATCATCATCAATCCTGCAGCCTTTACGCACACCAGTATAGCTATACGTGATGCGTTTTTAGCGGTCAGCGTTCCTTTTATCGAAGTGCATCTCTCCAATGTGCACGCGCGTGAACCTTTCCGCCACCATTCATATCTTTCAGATATATCATCCGGCGTGATCTGCGGCCTTGGTGCTGACGGATACCGTTGGGCTTTACATACAGCGGTAAAACGCCTGTTAAATTCAAATTAATATAGAGTACGGAACCCACCATGGATATTCGTAAGATTAAAAAGTTAATCGAACTGGTTGAAGAATCAGGCATTGCTGAGCTAGAAATTTCAGAAGGTGAAGAATCAGTACGTATTAGTCGTTCACCGGCTAATAACGGTTACCCGATGATGCAACAAGCCTATGCCGCGCCAATGCAACAAGCACCAGCATTAGCTGCTGCGGTAGCACCAGCGCCAGTCGAATCCGCTGCGCCAGTTGCTGCAGCACCAGAAGTGACGGGTCACACTGTACGCTCACCGATGGTCGGGACTTTCTACCGTACCCCTAGCCCAGATGCTAAGCCTTATATCGAAGTTGGCCAAAAGGTTAACGTTGGTGACACCCTCTGTATCGTTGAAGCGATGAAGATGATGAACCAAATCGAATCGGATAAAGCAGGTATTGTTAAAGCGATCCTCATCGAGAGCGGTCAACCGGTGGAATTCGACGAGCCAATGGTCATCATCGAATAACGAGGTCTCTATGCTGGAAAAAATTGTTATCGCAAACCGCGGTGAAATTGCACTGCGTATTTTACGTGCCTGTAAAGAGCTCGGTATTAAAACGGTGGCGGTTCACTCCACCGCTGACCGCGAGCTAAAGCACGTACTGATGGCTGATGAGACAGTCTGTATCGGTCCAGCGCCATCTGTTAAAAGCTATCTGAATATTCCTGCGTTGATCTCTGCTGCTGAGATCACAGGGGCAGATGCTATACACCCTGGCTATGGGTTTTTATCTGAGAACGCCGATTTCGCTGAACAAGTCGAACGTTCAGGCTTCGTGTTTATTGGTCCAAAAGCTGAGACCATTCGCCTGATGGGTGATAAAGTTTCTGCGATCAATGCCATGAAGAAAACGGGTGTTCCTTGCGTACCAGGATCCGACGGATCACTGGGCGACGATATGGATAAGAACCGTCAAATTGCTAACCGTATCGGTTACCCGATTATTGTTAAGGCCTCTGGCGGCGGCGGCGGACGCGGTATGCGCGTCGTTCGTAGCGACAAGGATCTTGAGACTTCCATTAAAATGACCCGTGCTGAAGCCAAAGCGGCCTTCAACAACGATATGGTCTACATGGAAAAATATCTCGAAAACCCACGTCATATCGAGATCCAAGTCCTTGCTGATGGCCAAGGACAAGCCATTTATCTAGCAGAACGTGATTGTTCAATGCAACGTCGCCACCAAAAAGTGGTCGAGGAAGCGCCAGCACCAGGTATCACGCCGGAATTACGCAAGTATATTGGCGACCGCTGTGCAAAAGCCTGTATCGATATTAACTATCGCGGTGCGGGGACGTTCGAATTTCTTTTTGAAAACGGCGAGTTCTATTTCATCGAAATGAACACCCGTATTCAGGTAGAACACCCAGTAACTGAAATGATTACTGGCGTCGATCTGATCAAAGAGCAGCTACGTATTGCGGCAGGATTACCATTAAGCATTAAGCAAGAAGACGTCGAAGTCGTGGGCCACGCCATCGAATGTCGTATTAATGCTGAAGACGCTAATACCTTTTTACCAAGCCCTGGTAAAATTACCCGTTTTCACTCACCGGGTGGTTTTGGCGTCCGCTGGGAATCGCACATCTACTCTGGCTATACCGTTCCACCACACTACGACTCCATGATCGGTAAGTTGATCACTTATGGTGAAACACGTGCGGTGGCCATTGCGCGGATGAAAAATGCCTTAGCGGAATTGATCATCGATGGCATTAAAACTAACGTTGATCTGCAGCTTCGCATCATGAACGATGAGAACTTCGAAAAAGGTGGAACAAACATCCACTATTTAGAGAAGAAACTCGGTCTGCAAGAGAAGTAATTGCCTAGCAACCTGTTAATAAGGCCGGTCTGACCGGCCTTTTTCTTTGGTCTACCGAGAGAGCAAAGATGGATCCTCGTTTTACACAAGCACATAAAGAAGCATGTTGGTCTCTGTTACTCAGCATAGGATGGGTTATCGTTTGGACCATCACTGCCTATACTGGAGGTCAAGAGTTAGGCTTCTTTGGCTTTCCTCGCTGGTTTGAATGGTCATGTTTGTTTGCCCCTGTCCTCTTTATTTTCCTCTGCTGGATGATGGTTCGATATCTCTTTGCAGACCTCCCCTTAGAGGATTAATTCAATGAACACACAGGTGCTCATTCCACTTATTATTTATCTCTTATTGGTTGTCATCATCTCAATCGTCGCCATGGTGCAGCAGAAACGCGCAAAAGGCCCCTTCCTCACCGAATATTTTCTGGGTGGGCGGACGATGAGTGGCTTCCTCCTTGCCATGACGCTTACCACGGCCTATATCAGCGCCAGTTCATTTATTGGCGGCCCGGGCGCCGCTTATCAATATGGGTTAGGCTGGGTGATGATTGCGATGGCACAGGTGCCAACAGTGTGGCTTTCACTGGGGGTTTTAGGGAAAAAATTTGCTATCCTCGCCCGCCGTTATCAAGCCATTACATTGAACGATATGTTGTATGCCCATTACCGTAGTCAGTGGGTCGTGTGGATCGCCAGTATCACTTTACTGATCGCCTTTGTGGCAGTGATGACAGTACAGTTTATCGGCGGTGCACGATTACTCGAAACGGTAGTCGGCATCCCCTATACCCAAGGATTATTAATCTTTGGGGCGATTATTGCGTTATATACCTCGCTAGGCGGCTTTAGAGCGAGCGTCCTGAATGATGTCTTGCAAGGTGTGGTGATGTTGGTCGGGACATTTTTACTGCTCTATGCCGTTATTCATGCTGCTGGGGGCACGGCACAAGCGGTTCATCAACTCAAACTGATTAACCCACAACTGATCGAATTACAGGGTGCCGGTAGTATCATTACCCCAAGCCTAATTATTTCGTTTACGGTACTGGTCTGCTTCGGGGTGCTTGGCCTGCCTAATACCGCGATACGTTCTATCTCCTATAAAGATAGCCGCTCACTGCATCGCGGTATCTTGTTAGGCACTGCGCTGTTGACAGTATTAATGCTCGGTATGCACCTCTCCGGTGCCTTGGGACGAGCCATACTGCCTAATCTTAGCGTTCCTGATCAAGTCATCCCAACACTGATGATGAAAGTGTTACCCCCTTTTGCCGCAGGTATTTTTCTTGCCGCGCCGATGGCAGCCATGATGTCGAATATTAACGCTCACCTTCTGCAAGCGTCGGCAACCTTGGTCAAAGATCTCTATTTACGGCTACGTCCGGCTGCGGCAACGCAGGAAAAACATCTGCGTCGCCTCTCCGTTAGCTTTACATTCGTATTGGGCATCGCGGTGATCCTGGCAGCATGGCATCCACCGCAAATGATTATTTGGTTAAATTTACTCGCCTTCGGTGCCTTAGAAGCCGTATTTTTATGGCCTTTAGTGTTAGGACTTTACTGGCGAAATGCCAACGCCTATGGTGCAATAAGTGGCATGTTGGTCGGTGCCGTGCTTTATAGTCTTCTCGCCACGTTTTCAATACGCCTGGTAGGCTTACACCCCATCGTTCCGGCGTTAATCGCGAGTTTCCTCGCCTTTGTTATCGCGAACCGTGTTGGACAGCAGGCCGCCCCTGCCACCCCTAATCAATAATGGAAATGCTATGCCTTGGATTCAAATTAAGATCAATACCACTGGAAGCGATGCGGAACAGCTCGCAGAGGCTTTGGAGGAGACGGGTGCCGTTTCTGTCACCTTTCAAGATACCCATGATAATCCGGTCTACGAACCTCTGCCTGGCGAAACGCGCCTTTGGGGCGATACCGATATCATCGGTCTGTTCGATGCCGAAACCGATATGGCAACCGTAGTCACTATGATGGCTGCCCACCCACTGCTCGGGGAAGGCTTCCACCACAAAATAGAACAGATTGAAGATAAAGATTGGGAACGTGAATGGATGGATAATTTTCATCCTATGCGTTTCGGTGAGCGCTTGTGGATTTGCCCAAGCTGGCGCGATGTCCCCGATGAGAATGCAGTGAATGTGATGCTCGATCCTGGGCTAGCGTTTGGCACGGGTACCCATCCTACCACCTCACTCTGCTTAACCTGGTTAGATGGGTTGGATCTTGAAGGAAAAACCGTGATCGACTTCGGCTGCGGTTCGGGGATCTTGGCGATCGCTGCGCTGAAATTAGGCGCTTCGCGGGCTATCGGTATCGATATTGATCCGCAAGCGATTCAAGCCAGTCGTGATAATGCTGAACGTAACGGCGTTGCAGAGAAACTGGAACTTTATCTCCCTCACGAACAACCAGAGAATCTGCAAGCCGATGTCGTGGTTGCCAATATCCTAGCGGGCCCATTAAGAGAGCTTGCACCGCTGATCCGTGTATTACCGGTAGCTGGCGGTGACCTCGGTTTATCCGGTATCTTGGCAAGCCAAGCAGAAAGTGTGTGCGAGGCCTATGCAGAACACTTCGTCTTAGATCCCGTTGCTGAAAAAGAAGAGTGGTGTCGTATCACGGGTAAGCGCCGTACCGAATAGGTAAAAAGCTTTACACACTCTTTGCTTAGCCTGTTAATAAGCTTACCTGAGGTAAGCTTATCTTATCGCGGCACTAATGATGGTGCAGCGATAATACAGGGAGTCATATGAAAGGATTTCTCTCAGTCTGCTTAACTGCTCTTTTAATCACGCCTTCCGCTTATGCCATACCTTGGTCCTACGAAGGGAATAACCCACCGGAAAACTTGGGTGCTTTAGGCACTCAGCACCAACGGTGTAAAGAGGGGGCTTATCAATTTCCTATCGATATACGCGGTACAATCGAAGCGAAGCTTCCTCCCTTACCTCTACACTTTCAATCCCATGCAACGAACATCATTAATAATGGCCAAACCCTACAACTGAACGTCGATGATAAGGACAATTTCTCGTTAGATGGCATCAACTTTACACTTAAACAATTCCATTTCCATACACCCAGCGAGAATACGATTGAGGGTAAATCTTTCCCACTCGAAGCGCACTTTGTCCACAGTGACGAAAAAGGTAATTTAGCCGTATTAGCCATCATGTTTGAAGTCGGTGATAAAAACGAAGCACTGCAACCTATTATTGATTACGCTCCAACGGATAAGAACCAAACGCTACCCCTCGATAACATTATTGATATCGCCTCATTATTTCCCGCCTCAAAACACTATTATCGATTTAGCGGTTCACTCACCACACCTCCTTGTACTGAAGGAGTGCGTTGGCTAGTGATGAAAGACAGCGTTTCACTATCCCTGCAGCAACTAGACCGTTTCAAGGCGCTACTCGGTATGCACAACAATCGCCCCACCCAACCGCTAAATGGACGAATGGTGGTTCAGTAACAATAGAGTATTGAAGGAGAAGGAGTAAGTTTTCAAAGGTTTTTGCCCCTCTCCTTCCTGATTTTTAAAATATAAATAAGAGATAACATACTGTTTATAAAGGAAATAACCTTTTGCACTTACCGTTATCATTGAACAAAAGGTGGCTTTAACGCAAATTGTTCAAAGTTTGGCCTTTCATCTTCTATAAAAAATGCGTAATATACGCCGCCTTGCGAACATTTAAGGCCACTTTCTACCCTATGCGCATTGGACAATACCAGCTTCGAAATCGCCTGATTGCCGCGCCGATGGCCGGTATCACTGATCGTCCTTTTCGTACGCTTTGCTATGAAAATGGTGCTGGATTGACCGTGTCAGAGATGTTGTCGTCAAACCCACAAGTGTGGGCGAGTGATAAGTCTCGACTGCGTATGGTACATAGTGACGAGCCAGGTATCCGCTCGGTACAGATAGCAGGATGTGATCCCGATGAGATGGCTGCAGCCGCGAGAATTAACGTTGATTCTGGCGCGCAAGTTATTGATATCAATATGGGTTGCCCGGCCAAAAAAGTGAATCGTAAGATGGCGGGTTCAGCCTTACTCCAACATCCCGATATTGTAGAGTCTATTCTACGTGCCGTGGTGAACGGGGTTGACGTACCTGTCACGCTAAAGATTCGTACCGGATGGGATACCGATAATCGCAATTGTGTTGAAATTGCCCAATTGGCTGAGCGCTGTGGTATTCAAGCATTAACCATTCATGGCCGGACTCGTGCCTGCTTGTTTAATGGCGAAGCGGAATACGACAGTATTCGGACAGTTAAGCAGAATGTTTCTATTCCCGTCATTGCGAATGGAGACATCACTGACCCGCATAAAGCCAGAGCGGTACTGGACTACACTGGGGCTGATGCCCTAATGATAGGCCGTGCTGCTCAGGGAAGACCATGGATCTTCCGGGAAATCCAGCATTACCTGGACACAGGGGAGCTACTTGCACCGAAACCACTCGTTGAGGTGAAGTCTATGCTAATCGGACATATACGGGAGTTGCATAGCTTTTATGGCCATGCCAAGGGATACCGTATTGCCCGCAAACATGTCTCTTGGTACTTACAAGAACATGCCCCTGATGACCAGTTTCGGCGCTCATTCAACGCTATAGAGGATGCCAGTGAACAACTGGAAGCGTTGGAAGCATACTTCGAAAACCTGGCGTAAACGAAAAAAAAGAGCTTAAAGAACTATGTTCGAACAACGCGTAAATTCTGACGTACTGACCGTTTCAACTGTTAACTCACAAGACCAAGTCACCCAAAAACCATTGCGTGACAATGTAAAACAAGCTTTGAAAAACTATTTTTCACAGTTAAATGGTCAAGATGTTAATGAACTCTATGAATTGGTCCTGGCTGAAGTAGAACAGCCCCTGTTGGACATGGTAATGCAGTACACCCGTGGTAACCAGACTCGTGCAGCACTGATGATGGGCATCAACCGTGGTACTTTGCGTAAGAAATTGAAAAAATACGGCATGAACTAAGTTTCATTCGTAACTGATTCAAAAGAAAGGCATTATCTGCAAGGATAGTGCCTTTTTTTATAAACCCTATAAGGCTCTAAGATAATGTAGTGCTGATCATTGCCTCAGTTCGTTTAACCTCTATTTCTCACTAATATCCTTCTTTAGTTATCGGGCAAATGCAGTACTACTGCCCCAACTGGCTTCCTAGCAAAAACGCTTTCACGCAGCAAATAGGGGGGTTGGCATAAAAATACCTTAAAGTAGCTCTGTTATCAGGACAGACCCCGCAACGGTATGCCCCCCACCGTTATCTCACTAAGACAGTAGATGACTTACCCACTCCTCCTCAATCTCCCCCTTTACCAATCTGCCAAATAAAAGTCGGGGTGTTCTTATTAACGTGCCAATCACCGATATCTCTCGTCTTATAAATCACCGGATTATGAGAAGAGAGCGTACGCGCATTACGCCAATGACGATCAAGGGCTTTGCTTAAACGCGTATCGGAGGCACCTAATGCATTAAAAAGCTCACTCGTACTGCGCAGCACTAACTCTGTGGCGATGACTTGCGCTTTAGCCACTTCGACCTCTGCGTTGATATTGGCTTGCTGGATAAGTTCCTCATCCATACTATCGTGTACGATAAAGGCATGTTCCAAGGCTTGTGAGGCTCGTTCAACGGTTGCCTCCACCGCATAAGACCAACTGGCAAGCTGGCCGATGACCTGCAGTACTTGGGCATCATGCCTGACTAATTTAGCGTTACCATGGCTATAGACACGTTGGCGAGCCGCCACCGCCTCACTCGCGTCTCGCGTCAGGGCTTTGCTGACTCCCGCTAAGGTTGCGAGCAGCACTTGCTGATAGAACGCGGTTTGATAACGAAAACGCTGGCTAAAGGGATAGACGTGCGGCGTCTCGACTTTCGCTTGCACAAAGCGCGTGGTCCCACTACCCGTTAAGCGTTGACCGAAGCCATCCCAATCATCCTCTCGCTGTACGCCAGCTTGATGAACATTTACTAATGCAATCACATCGCTGCCATCGTCTGACCGTTGCGCATAAACATCGATCCAGTCAGCATATAATGTTCCTGTACTGTAAAACTTCTCCCCATTAAGCCACCAGCCCTCAGTATCTGGCGTAACTTTGGTGAGGACTTCGCCAACTTTGACCTCACCGATTTCTGTCCAGCCACTGCCGACCAACTCGCCCGCAACAAAGCGAGTAAACCAACGTCGACGTAGTTCGGTATCCGGTTGGTTCAGAAGATCTTCGATAAAGGCAAAGTGCGCGCGCAACGCTTGAGGAAGGTTGGAGTCAGCTTCTGCAAGCTCGGTGAGTAAGGTAAAAAGCTGCGGTAAGGTCAGACCATAACCGCCCTGCTCCACAGGGATACGTAGCGTGCCGAACTTGGCTTTTTTTAACCAAGCCAATTGCGTATGAGGTAACTCGCGGTCTCTCTCTCGTTGTACGGTTCCTTCTGCGATGCGCGAAAATAGCGGGCGAAAATGCTCGACCAGTTGTTGGAAGGATTGAGGCTGGCTCATATTAGGCTCCTTGTTCAGAATCGATATCTTGTGCAGTGGGCTCAAAACGAATAATCAATAGAAAAACAATCGGTAATGCGGCGCTTAGTGCAACAAACCAAAACATATTGGTGCCGAATTTGGCCTGCAGTATGGGGAGAATAAATAACGCTAAAGCACTTCCTATACCCGATAATGCGCGGCTGAAACCGACCCCGGTTGCCCGAATATGGGTTGGGTAGGAGAGTGAGGGGTAAACCATAATCTGCGCACCAGGGCCAAACCCTTCGGCAAATAACCATAACCCCAGCATTAAGATAGCCACGACAATCGCGAAGACCGAGGTTGGATGGCCGGTTAGCGCTAAAATAGTCAGCGCAATAAATTGCAAGGCAAATCCCGCTATGGCTACGTGACGACTGGCAAATTTCCACGCTAAACGCATCCCCAATAACCCGCCCGTTAAGGCAAATAAAGCATTGAGGCCTAACGAAGCCGAAATGGTCTCGAAAACCCCCGCCCCTAAAAACTGGCTTAGAATCGAAGGGAGGAAGAAGGCGATCGCCGTGTACTCAAAAGAGACGCATACGTTCATCACTGATGAGACCAGTGTCCGCTGCCGATAAGGGGCTTTGAATAGCTCGATGTAGCTGACCTTAGGTCGTGGTTGAGGCTGCTTATCTTCAGGCTCCGCCGCATTATGGGCCTCAATCCCATAGGATTTTTTCAAAATACGCACGGCGCCATTAAGATCACCCTGGTTAGCGGCCCATAGCGGGGATTCGTTCATAAAGCGGCTACGCACGGCGATGATCAACAGTGCAGGGACCGCGCCAAAGAGCAGTGATGCACGCCAGAGCCAGTCAATGTGCTGCGCCGGTAGAAGAAAATAGAGTCCAAAGATCAGTAAAAAACAGACGGTTGAGGCGGCATACCACATCGGGCACCAAGAGGCGACGCGGGACGCTTTATTCGCTTGCCCGGTGAATTTCGAAAACTCGGCGAGATAGGCCATCGCTACCGGTAAATCTACCCCAACGCCGATTCCCATTAAGAAACGTGCGCCGATAAGTACCCAAACATTGGGTGCTAACCCTGCCGCAATCGCAGAGACGACAAAAAACAGCATATCGGCCATAAAAACGGAGTATCGGCCATACTTATCCGTTAACCATCCTCCAAGTAAATTACCAATAATAGTCCCGACCATAATCGCCGAGGCCACGACTCCCGTCAGGGTGGGCGTTAGATGAAATTCCCGCACAACATCATCAATGCCGTAAGATAAGGTGGTTAAATCATACGCATCTAAAAACACGCCACCCAATGCGAGGAAAACGATCCAGCGAGCATAATGGCTTTTCTGTGTCGATCCATTAATCAACTGCGCCACATCGCTCACTGAGCGAATAGGCGCGGAACTCTCGGGTGGAACGCCCGATGTGCCAACCTCAATATTTAGTGAACTCATAGCACCCTCTCAACCAATAATAGTGAGTTTGTTATAGAGCCTCTTTTGTCTTAGAAGAAATAGAAAAAGATGATATCTATTGCATAAAATTCAATAAGTTAATTTATTACCGACGCACTGATCCCCAGGCCTATTTATGCCCGTATTGCGACGACTTACTGCCCGTTAGTGTTGAGATATCGGGACTAATACATCCTTAACTTTTGGATCATTGGTTGTCGCTAACCACTGTTGAAGTCGCTTATCTGAAAACGCTTTAATTAATTTTTGGATAGCGGGATCAGAGAGGTACTGACTGCCTACCACCAGCTGTGAAGCAAATGTTCTCGGTGCTGGAGGGAAAAGAATGCCTTTCTCGCGCCCCACTTTACCGGCATCAAATTGGGAAACATAACCGATGGCAGCATCGACCGAATTAAGCACCCTAGGCATAGTCAGTAGGCTCAACTCTTTAAACCGGAAATGATGTGGATTCTGGCGAATGTCACTCAACTTAGCACTACGAGGTTCAATCCCCGCGGCCAGTCCAATTAGCCCAAGGCGTTGCAACATCCATAATGCTTGGCCTTGATTCGCCCCATCATCAGGTACCACAATCGTTGCGCCTTGCGGCAGTTGTTGAATTGCTGAATACCGCTCTGAATAAATGCCAAAAGCCCATTGAAATACCGGACCTGTCGCCGTCAGCGCAAAATGGTTTGCATCGACGACTTGCTTTAACCACCATTGGTGCTGGTAAATTGTCGCCGCATATTGACCCGTGGCGACGGCTCTGTCGGCCTGAACGGGATCTTCAAGGCCGACTGACGCTATCGATATTCCATAATCGGGTGCGATATGCTGTGCAACGTAATCAATAATACTTTTCTCGCCCGCCATCGCGGGTTCAAAATGCACGCTTAGCTGTGAGCCAAATGCTACGGGATCCCGGCGCTGAGTAAAGCTATGCAGCACCGTAATACTCACGACAATAATAATGAATAAAATAAGGATCCATAATGGCCAGCGACGCTTTGGCCGTAACTCGAAATCGGGTTGATTCATGTCCTGCCTCTCTTTATTTTGGTTGTAACGCCGCGACCAAACGGTCACCGATAAATTGAACGAGTTGAATAGTGAGCACTAGCGTGACGATCGTAGCGATCATTATGTGATTATCGAAACGTTGGTAACCGTAAACGACCGCGAGATACCCAATGCCTCCCGCACCAATGGTGCCGGCGATCGCCGAGTACTCGATCATGGCGATCACATTAACTACCGCCGCCGCCACGATCGCTGGAAGCGCCTCACTTAGCTGTGCCTGAGTAATAATTTGCCAAGCAGAACCGCCAGAGACGATCCCTACAGCGGTCACCTCCGTAGGCACTTCACGTAATGCGTTTTCAACCAATCGAGCAAAAAAAGGGATACCGGCTACTATCATTGGGATCACTGCTGCAGGAATACCGATAGTGGTCCCGGTTAACCAAAAAGTGAAGGGAATGATAGCGGCCATCAGAACGAGAAAAGGGAGAGAACGTCCTATATTCGTTATCCCACTAAGTAGGTGATAAAAACTAGGTTTTGGAAATAATCCATAGCGTGAAGTGTTGAAAAGAATAATCCCCAAGCCCCCTCCAACACTCAATACGACGACCATGACGAGGCTGACCATCATCCAGGTCTCAAGGTAAGCCGGTATCAGTAACGTATGAATATCTCGCCAGGGTGTATCTTGGCTCATCACATCAAGTGCTTTCATCCGACCTCCCGAAATGTAATGGCTGATGGCGGCGAATCGAGATGTAATCCCCATTCTCCAAGCTGTCGCAGAAAATCGTCCGCATCGAAATTGATCGATGGTGAAACCGCAATACGCATTCTCCCGACGAGACAGCCGGCAATATTTTCTAAGTTTGCTGCCAAAATATCGATGGCGATCCCTTGCTGCCCTAGACGAGAAATCCAATCAAAAGTCACCACCTTATCGGTATAACGTAAGCTCATTTCGATCGGTTTCGAACTCGGTAAGGGGACAAGTGGGAAAAGCTGATTGGTTAAGGTTGAATTAGGGAAATCAAGTAAGCGTTCAATCTGTCCGAATTGTGTAATTTTTCCCTGCTCGATATAGGCGACGCTATCAGCGGCTTGGCGTACCACATCCATTTCATGAGTGATTAGCAATATTGTTAATTGATATTCTTCCCTGAGTCGCTTGAGTAACGTAATAATGGACTGCGTCGCCTCGGGGTCCAGTCCAGAGGTGGCTTCATCAGCTAAAAGCACCTTAGGATTGAGGGCCAAGGCTCGGGCTATCCCCACTCGTTGTTGCTGTCCACCCGAAAGTTGTGTCGGATAGGCTTTAGCCTTATCACTCAATCCCACGCTCTCCAAAAGCTGCTTTACCTGCGACTGGATCTGGTGGGGCACAACGCCCAGCCACTCTAACGGCAGTGCGATATTCTCCCAGACTGTTTTACGTTGTAATAATGCTGCAGATTGGAAAACAGAACCGATCAAACGCCGTTGGCGCCGTAGAGCCTCGCCCGATAGCGTGGTTAAATCGACCCCCTCCACCAATATCCGCCCGAGGCTCGGTTTCTCAAGTAGAGCAATACATTTCGCGAGCGTTGATTTTCCTGCGCCGCTCGCTCCTACGACGGCAGTGATTGAACCTGAAGGAACCGCTAACGAAATATCGTCAAGAATGATATGCCGCTGGCCTTGAGCAGATCGGTACTCTTTTGAAAGATGTTCGAGCGTAATCATGTCACCTCCTGCTTCTGTATAACGGAAGAGGTTTGCGTGTGCTGGCGATAACTGACTGCTGGATGAGGCGACTGAAGGCGGGGACTTTGGGAAAAGAGCTTTTCACGCAGGGTTCCAGATTGATAGTCCTGCTTATAAACGCCTCGCTTCTGTAATTCGGGTACCAACCATTCCACTACATCACTAAAGGTTTCATGAGTGACCGCATAGGCAAGGTTAAAGCCATCAACATCGGTCTCGTCGACCCAGCTTTGTAGTTCATCGGCGACGGTTTGTGGGCTTCCTACCAGTAAAGGACCAAAGCCGCCAATCCCTACCCAATCCGCTAGCCCTTGTACTGTCCATTGACGAGAAGGGTCAGCACTAGAAAATGTCTCGACCGCAGATTGAATCGCGTTGGTATGGATATGTTTCAACACCTGATCGGGCTGGTACTGACCAAAGTCGATACCTGTCCAGCCCGAGAGCAAGGCAAGAGCCCCTTCGTAATTAACGTATTGCTTATACTCTTGCCATTTTGCCTGCGCTTTGGCATCAGTCTCATCAACGATCACTGTTTGAAGATTAAAAATTAAAATACTGTAAGGGTCTCTCCCCACTGCAATCGCACGTTGGCGAATATCCGCCACCGTTTTCTTAAGCAGTGCCTTTGAGGGGGATGCGACGAATACGCACTCCGCATGCTCCGCGGCAAATTGTTTACCTCGACTCGAGGCCCCTGCTTGATAGAGCACCGGGGTGCGTTGCGGGGAAGGTTCGCAGAGATGGATCCCTGGGACTTGGAAAAAACGACCTTGATGGTTAATCGGATGAATTTTACTGGGATCACTGAAAATTTGCCGTTGGCGATCGCGTAATACTGCCCCATCCTCCCAGCTTCCTTCCCACAATTTATAGACAACCTGTAGATACTCATCGGCATAGTCATAGCGGGCATCGTGATCAGTCTGCGTAGATTGGCCAATATTTCGTGCGCCACTCTCTAAATAAGAGGTGACGATGTTCCAACCGATACGACCTTGGGTAAGATGATCCAAGGTTGAAAGACGTCGTGCAAAAGGATACGGATGTTCAAAAGAGAGAGAGGCTGTTAACCCAAATCCTAAGTGCTCTGTCACCATCGACATCGGCGTAATCAGCGCCAGCGGATCATTGACCGGGACCTGGGTGGCCTGCCGTATTGCGGCTTCGTTGCTGTTATCGAGTACATCGTATACGCCAAGCACATCCGCAATAAATAGCCCGTCGAACTTACCTTTCTCCAACAGTTTCGCTAAATCAGTCCAGTAGGCCAGATCTTTATATTGCCAAGATCGGTCTCGTGGGTGAGCCCAAAGCCCTGGCGATTGGTGGCCCACACAGTTCATATCGAAAGCATTAAGACGAATTTCACGTTTTACAGACATAGAAGCTCCTCGACAGCATCAGTAGATGCTGTACATCGGTAATCAATAAGGGTTTTAGTCGGATTATTCGATTAAATCAGTTGGCTGGGACATCGTTCCTTTAACGCATTGAATTGGGTTGTAATAAGCTGTTTAGCGATAAATTCTGCGTGCTCGGCAACCTGAGGTAAGCCCATCAATTCGCCGAAGCGCCCCCGTGCAGCAGGACCCACTACAAATAGATGCGGTTGCGTGATACCGGCAGGAGATAACGTCTGGGATTGAGGATTAACGGCAATGCCTACGCCAAGAGGATCTGCGGTAATCAGGCCCTGCGAGGCGAGGCTAGTGAGCAAAGGTTGACTCGCGATAAGCCGTCGATGATTCGGCCCCGTCGTGAGTATTACTTTATCAACGACTAGTTTTTTTACTCCACCCTGCCGTAGGCTTAAGGTCAACTCAAGCTGTTGGGAAACCCGGCTTACGCTGAGTAACCGCGCGGCGTTTATCTGGAGTTGCCCTGAAATTAACAGCGTTTCAATGACTGCCGCGACTTGTGGCGCGAGGCGATAGCGATGAACATCCCACCATGGACGTAGATGTCGATAAAAACGCCGTTGTTCTACTAAGCTCAGTTGCTGCCAGATAACCTGCCCTTGCCGTCTTACGTCATCCAATACTAGCTGCCAAGGTTTTTGCTGTTCAGCGGCTACATTGACGTTTTCGCGAATATAGCGAAGCCACCCCCTTACTGTTACTGGGCGAGTCTCTTTAGGTCCTAGCGAATAGTCCTTATAGTCACCGCTAAGATTGGAACGCGGTAACTGCCCGCGACGTGATATCGCTTGGATTGTCCCGCGATGCCCTTGTCGCCTTAATGAAGTAACAACATCAGACATCGTCAATCCCGTCCCGATAATGGCCACATTAGCTTGACGATCAACCGTCTGCAGCGCCCCTTCTTGCCAAGGATCACTGATGATGTTCGGGTCTGTCGACAACGCCTGAAACCTAGTCGGGATCAGTGGTGCGGGATGACTGATCGCTAACACCAGTTGATCCACGGGTAACGTTAGCCCTTTCTGTGTCACTAACTGGCCAGACCGATAGGATTGAGCATAATCCTGAATATGGCGAAAGGTGGCCTTGGCGTCTTTTAGGGCATGACTTAATTTTTCTCTAAGATAAGCCGCGAAACAGCGACGTTGTGGATAGACATTCCCATCCTGCCACTGCGCGGCACCATCTTGTCGAAAAGCCGGTTGCTGCCGATACCACTTATCGAAGTCACCTTTTTCAGCCTCAGAGAGTTGCATCCTTGCGGCAGGAACGTTAATTCGATGAACCGGATCCGTCGTACTGTAAGCGATCCCCTCAGCCAGATCCGCACGGGGTTCGATCAAGGTGATAGCGAGGCTCTCATCCCCCCGACGTAATAATTGAATAGCTAACGCCGTACCGGAAAAACCCCCTCCCACGATAACGATTTGCCGTCTAGTCATCCTGCTGCCCCTGTCGCTCAAGCTCCCTGACGCGTGGCAAGACTTCACGGCCAAAGTACTCGACCTCTTCTTGAAAATGTAAAAAACCCAAAAGCAGTAGATCGACACCGATACGCTTTAACTCAACAATACGCTCCGCAATTTGTTGGGGGGTGCCAATCAAATTGGTTTTGAACCCATCGTTATATTGAACCAGATCGTCAAAACTCGACGCCGCCCAGTTACCTTCTTTTTCTGGCGACGCACTCCCTGCATTTTTTACCTCTGCGGCAAATCCTTCGACTGCACGGGGGTTAGCTTTCGCGATAATCTCATTCAATACTTGTTGAGCCTGCTCTTCGGTATCGCGTGCGATAACAAAACCATTTACGCCTATCCGCACGCTATGCTGGTTTGCGAACGCTTTCTGCTTAATATCGTCAACTTGCCGACGGATACCTTCAAGATCATTGCCGTTCGTAAAATACCAATCTGAGATCCGTGCCGCCATATCTCGCGCTGCACGAGAACTCCCTCCTTGGAATATTTCAGGGAGCGGTGATAAAGGCTTGGGTTTCATCACATAATCTCGGTACCGATAGAAATCACCATTAAACGAGAAACGTTCTTCTTGCCAAATCCCCTTTAAGCATCGAATGAACTCCTCTGAGCGTAAATAACGCTCTTCATGATCGAGCCACTGCTCACCAATAGCTTTAAACTCGCCACGAAACCAACCGCTGACAATATTCACGGCAATCCTCCCTGCGGTGAGATGGCTAATGGTTGCAATCTGTTTAGCCGCAAGTGTCGGATTCCAAGGACCCGGTAACAAAGCTGCAATCACCTTTAGTTTCTCAGTCGCGCCGAGCAAACCTTGGGAAAAGCTGACAGACTCATGCTGATTCTCTGCGCCATATCCGGCAGTGAAACGAATTTGTGTTAATGCGTAATCAAACCCTGCGTTTTCAGCAATCTGGGCTAATTTACGGTTATAGTCAAAATCCCAAGAGGTGCGCTGTTCAATCTCACTAATGACTAATCCACCGGAAACATTCGGCACCCAATATGCAAATTTCAGCGCGGAATCGTGCAAAGTCTCTGTCATGGGCTCACCTCTGAATGCGTTTTTTTCTGAGCAGTAGGACGATGATCGCCACCGATCGTTTCACCAAATGGCCCCATATTAATCGCGGTATCTCGATGCTTCGCGCCAGGTAACAACGGCATCACTAATTCGGCAAAGCGGTGCGCCTCTTCAAGGTGCGGGTACCCGGAGAAAATAAAGTTGTCGATACCAAGCGCTTGATATTCTCGTATCCGTGCAGCGACTTGTTCGGGGTCCCCAACCAGCGCCGTGCCCGCCCCGCCTCGAACCAAACCTACCCCAGCCCATAGATTGGGCGAAATTTCTAAATTATCGCGGGAACCTTGATGTAAGGCACTCATTCTGGATTGCCCCGTTGAATCCATGCGAGCGAAAACCTGTTGCGCGGCGGCAATCGTTTCGTCATCAACCTGAGCAATCAATTTATTCGCTGCTGTCCAAGCTTCGGCCTCGGTCTCTCGGACAATAACGTGTAGGCGAATGCCATAAGTGACGGTCCTACCGGCCTGATGCGCTCGCTCCCTTACCACGGCAAGTTTTTCAGCCACCGCAGCCGGAGGCTCTCCCCAGGTTAAATAGGTATCGATATGCTTAGCGGCGACATCGATGGCGGGTTCCGAAGACCCCCCAAAAAAGAGCGGTGGCCCATCTTGCTGGATGGGAGGAAAGAGAATCTCAGCACCTTCGACATGCAAATGCTCCCCTTGGTAGTCGACTTTTTGACCTTTTAAGAGTTGCGAGTAGATGGAGAGAAATTCATCCGTGACTTTGTAACGTTCGGCATGGGACAGAAAAATACCATCCCCTTTATTTTCGACAGGATCCCCGCCGGTCACGACATTTATCAGTAACCGACCTTCCGATAAACGGTCTAGGGTTGCCGCCATCCTTGCAGCCAACGTGGGAGGTTGTAGTCCCGGACGAACCGCCACTAAGTAACGTAATTTTTTGGTGACGGGAGCTAATGCCGAGGCGACTAACCATGCGTCCTCACAACTTTTACCTGTGGGGATCAAAACGCCATAAAAACCTAGATTATCTGCCGCTATCGCCACTTGCTGGAGGTAAGCAAGATCGACGGGACGCCCTCCTTGGGCCGTCCCCAGATAACGCCCATCGCCATGCGTCGGTAGGAACCAAAATAAATTCAGAGAGGTTGATAGATTTTCGCTCATTATCACTTTCCTATATAACGTTATCTAATTTTTTTAGATACATAAATTCCATCGAGTTATAAGGGTTAGAGCAACAACTATGCCATTTTCATAAAATTATTTTTAATTACTTTTCAGTTAGTTATAGATCGACTTTAGTGAGTTAACTGTTGCTATTGCAACAACATCACTCTCCCTATGCTGCAAAAGCAACATTCGCGATATCGATTTGTGTTAACGGAAGGCATAAAGTGAAACAGGCGCTTGGAGGAGAGACGTATGAATAACGACTACATAGAATTAAATGATCCGCTATCCCAACAACTACAGCAGACCATTCTGCGTCTCGCCCCTAGCGATGCGACGGTACTCATTACCGGAGAGACTGGAACAGGAAAAGAGGTGATTGCACGTGCACTGCATGAACTGAGCCCTCGCCACCAGTACCCTTTTCTTGCGGTAAACTGTGGTGCTCTCACACCGAGCTTGGCTGAGTCTGAACTCTTCGGCCACGAAAAAGGGGCATTTACGGGAGCATCACAACGACATTATGGCTGGTTTGAGGCGGCTGAAGGGGGAACCTTATTACTTGATGAGGTAGGCGAACTCAGTCCAAGTCTGCAGGTGAAACTGCTACGCGTATTACAACAGCGTGAAGTGATTCGCGTCGGATCCTATCGTGCGATACCGATTAACGTTCGGGTCATTGCGGCAACACACGTCGACTTACGGCAAGCGATTCACTCTCGGTTATTTCGGGAAGATCTCTATTATCGTCTCAACGTCGCCCCCATACACCTACAACCTCTTCGCCAACGTCCGCAAGATATCACCGTCCTGGCTCAACATTTCTTACAGCGATATACACAGCGCCATGGTAAATCCGGCATAGTGTTTTCCAGTGAAGCGATGAATACGCTGATGGAACATTCATGGCCAGGCAATATTCGTGAACTCGATAATGTAGTGAATAACGCCGTGTTACTGTGCGAGAGTCTAGAGATTGCCTCAACACATTTACCTTTAAAGCCGCCTATCAAAGGCGATACCAGCGATCGACCCAATGCTTTCTCCTCTCTTATCCGAGAGCAGTTACAGCGCGGAGAACCGGAGCTTTATCAACGTACCCTCGAGACATTAATTAGTGAAGCCTTTCAACTTTCTGGACAGAATCAATGCCAAGCCGCAGAGATGCTGGGTATCTCACGCAATACTTTTCGTACACAATTGAGTCATTTAGGCTTAATAAAACCGCGAAACCAATCAGTATTGGCGTTAAAAAATGCCACGACACCACACAGCCCCGTTTTAGAAAGAGAACTCCGTATTGGTTATCAGAAATTTGGGAACCTTGGTGTGCTCAAAGCACAACGCCATTTAGAAGGACTCTTTCAACCGCTGGGCGTAACTGTACTCTGGAGTGAATTCCCTGCGGGGCCTCAACTCCTTCAAGCATTGGCTCACGGCGAGATCGACTTTGGCACAACGGGCGAAGTTCCCCCTTTACTCGCTCAAGCAGAGAATAACCAATTACGCTACATTGCGTGGGAACCTGCCGCACCGAGTAGTGTTGCACTCATGGTACCTAATGCTAGCGCTATCCAGACACTTTCTGACTTACGCGATAAACGTATTGCGGTCAATAAAGGGTCCAATGTTCATTACCTACTTTTGCAATTACTTGATGAGGCTGGCCTGACCCTGTCAGACGTTCGGCTCATTTATACGCCGCCTAAGTACCCCTTGACGCCGAGTGACTATCTGTCTGCGGATGCATGGATGATGTGGGATCCTTTACTGAGCCAAGCGGAATATGAAGGGCATCTTAGACGTCTGGAGAATGGGGAGGGTCGCGTTAATAATCATCAATTTTATCTCTCCCGTCACGACTTTATCAGACACTCCTCCGACCTATTGCCGGTACTTATGGATGCCTTAAAAACGACGGGAAAATACATCGATAGTACTCGGCAACAGGCCGCGAGTCTTTTATCTAATGAGATTGCTATCGATGCCCCTGCACTGGAAATGGCACTCTCCAGGCGGAGCCATCAGGCGCATGTTATGGATAGACGCATTATTCGAGAACAACAAATTATCGCCGACCGTTTTTATGCATTAGGACTATTACCTAGACCGATAAATGTTCGCCAAGCCGTTTGGGTGAATGGGTAATGAGCATCTCTCGATCTGTGCGTGCCATGAATCGGAAACAAGGTGGCGAAATTAACGGCATTAAATGATGATTAAAAAAAGACTTAATCGTTAAGGATCAAGTCTTTCATTACGTATCATCACTCGTTATAGAGAGTAACAGCCCCTTACGGCGTTAATTTCTTTGAGCACTCCCTCGTTTAAGTGCCACCCTCTTCGACCATAAATACCCCAATACCATACAGAGTGCGATAACGCTAGGGATGACCTGGGTCAACATGCTTTCTCCCCTGACCAAAATAGGTAAGTTATTAATGACAAGGAGAATAGTGAACGACATTGCAAAAAACGATAGCAGTGGCGCCCAAAAAGTTACCCAAGCGCCTCGCTGGTGGCGTTGATGCCGGAAAAAATTAATCACTGCCGCGCAAACACCCAACTGTAAAAGTAAGACACAGAGCGTGGAGATTGCTGATCCCAATGCGAAAATATGCATCATAGGATCCACGTTCATTGCCCCCAAACCAATCAGTAATAGCAGCATAATAACGCTATGCAGATGGCTAGCATGATGAGGCGTACCATTCTGCGGATGGGTTTTACAAAGCTCTTGCCAGATTAAGCCATCACGGCTCATGCTAAATAAATAGCGTGAAATATTATTATGAAAAGCCACCGTTGCAGCGAATAAACTACTAATCAGTAGTACTGACATTGCAGTGACCGCCCATTGACCCACATTATCCCGCGTGATTGATAGGATAAGATTCTCTGGATTTTGACGAGCCATACTAATTAATTGATCAGCACCATAGGTTTGTACCAAACACCAGCTCGTAAAACAGAAAAAAGCAGTGATCAATAATAATGCGCCGATCGTCGCTTGTGGGATCGTTTTATGAGGATCTTTACACTCTTCGGCATAAATAGCCGTCGATTCGAAGCCAATAAACGCAGCGATAGTAAAAATAAAACTGATACCAAGATTTCCGTGTAAAAAGACTGAAGGTTGAAAGGGCTGTAAGCTATGAGGGTGACCATGTTTGATAAGTAAAACAACATCCGTTAAGAGTACAATTCCCACTTCAGCGAGCATCAATATTCCGAGTATTTTCCCTCCGACTTCCACTCTCTTAATACTTAAGAACCAAGTTATCGCCAAAAAGGTGATGCTGCATAGCCACCAAGGCACGACAACTGAGAATTGCTCAGCAAGAAGGTGTGCGGAAAAATAACCTAACATTGCAACGATGGCGATTTGAATCGAAATATAAGCAAGCAAGGCGATCATTGAGGCTGATGATCCCCAATTTTCTCCTAATCCTTGCCGAATATAAGTATAAAAAGCGCCAGAACTTTTAACGTATTGGCTCATCGCTAAAAAACCAATCGAAAATAAAATCAAGATGATGCAGGAAAGTATATAAAAGGTCGCGATACCTGCGCTATTTCCACCAGCGATGGCAACTGGTAATCCCCCGACAACGCCAGTAAGAGGGGAAGCCGCTGCGACGACAAAAAATATTAACGAAAATAATCCTAGCGTGTTTTTACGTAAGCCCGACTCTTTTTCCATCATCATTGCCCCTAGATAAGAAAGGCGCGCTAATAAGTCGATGCTCATTAGTTTGCCATGATGAATTCATCATTCTCTAGGCTTTCCGATTCTGATAGAAAAATTACGACATCGCTCAAGTGCAAGTGTGCACTGCTTTAGTGCTGCAGATCGATTAGCCGACGCCCGTAATGCTGCTCAGTAATTTGAGTCAAATAATGTGTGGGGGTTGTACTCGTGAAGCGCTTAAATTCTCGCAAGAAATGCGATTGGTCACTGAACCCCAAATCATAGGAGATATCGCCACAAGAGGAGATCCCTCCTTCATGAATACGATTCAAGGCGGACTGGCACCGTACTATTCGACTAAAGGTTTTCGGTGACAAACCAATCTCCTGTTTGAACTGCCTTTGGATGGTTCGGCAGCTGTACCCCGTCAGGATCGCCAACTGATCGATACGAATATTACCCGCCGCAGTGTGAATACTTTGTATCACTGATTGTGTGACGGCGGAGTTTTTTCGTGTCAAATAACGGCTATAGTATTGCTGGAACAATATTATCTTCGAGGTAAAATCTTTAGCTTCCACTATTCTCGAAAAAAGAGTTTTTCCCTGAGGTGCCGCGTCGAGAAAATTAAACTCATTATTTGGGATCTCATCGGCACAAGCATCCAAAAAATCGGGGATCTTCCCGGCATTAAAACGCACGCCAAAATAAAGTCGCTCTTCGGATAAATAGGCATCACGGGCTTCTAAGGTCGTACCGCAAATTCGGGCTGTCGGAAATTGGGGATGACAATCAAATAAAATATCAACGCAGCCATCGGGAACCGCCATCGTCAGTTTGGCTTCCTTGCTGGTTTTAAAACTATAGAAATGTGAAATATCAGGCAGGGTTGCCTGCGTTTGCCAAAAATAATGTGACGTATTCAAAACAAACCACGGCTGTTCAGGATGAAATTTTTTATCGTTGAGATAAGGGATTATTTTCATTTTATTACCCATAAATTGTCATTCATTACTGATTACCGATGCAACATCTGCACCAGAAATCGAAATCATGTCGCAAATATTCAATACACCCCGAAACGCCTCAGGCTATTTCTATAAAGCGTCGCTGACCTTTTTTGGTCGCAGCGATAAAAGATCTTCTTTATGACGAATTAATACTGGTGAGGTGGTTGCTATGACTGATTCAACAAGAATTGATTTTTTGTATCTCTCTGAACAAGACATGATCCGTGCAGGCGTCACCGATATGCCAGCCTGTATTGCAAGCATGGAAGAGATGTTCGAATTACTCTACCACGGTGACTACCGAATGGCGGGGCCGAATAATGATTCCCATGGTGCAATGGTCACCTTTCCAGAAAACTCCCCCTTTCCGACAATGCCGAAACCCACGGCCGACCGACGTATGATGGCTATGCCTGCCTACCTCGGTGGGAAATTCGGCACAGCAGGGGTTAAATGGTATGGCTCCAATATCGCGAATCGCGAAAAGGGACTCCCCCGTTCGATATTAATGTTTACCTTAAATGATGCCGATACGGGCGCACCCTTGGCTCATATGTCAGCCAATTTACTCTCCGCTTATCGCACGGGGGCGATTCCAGGTGTCGGAGCCAAGTACCTCGCCAAACGTGATGCTCGAGTCGTTGGGCTGTTAGGGCCGGGCGTGATGGGAAAAACAACCGTTGCCGCCTTCCTCTCGGCCTGCCCTAACATCGATACAGTGAAAGTCAAAGGTCGTGGTCCGGCAAGCTTGGAAGCGTTCATAGCATGGTTAAAAAATACCTATCCACAGGTCACCACCATCCGTATTGTCGACACGCTCGAAGAGGTTGTTCGCGATAGCGATCTGGTCGCTTATTGCAGCTCAGGGGAGACCGGCGATGCCTCCACCTATCCCATTGTGAAACGCGAATGGGTAAAAGCAGGGGCCTTTTTAGCAATGCCCGCCCTCTGTGCCTTGGACCAAGGGATGGAGCAACCTGATGTACGAAAAGTACTTGATAATACAGGGCTTTATAATGCTTGGTTTGAAGAAGTTCCGAAACCAGCTCATAACACCATACCTATTATCGGCGTTCGATTTATGGACATGCTGGCGGAGGGGGCTTTGACGGCAGACCAACTCGAAGATATCGGCCAGATTATCGCAGGGGATGCACCGGGTAGAAGAAATGATGATGAAATTATCATTATGTCTGTCGGGGGAATGCCTGTCGAAGATGTGGCATGGGGGACCGTACTGTATCGCAATGCTTTAGAACGTAATATCGGCATTAAATTAAATCTTTGGGAAACGCCTGAACTGGCTTAATTACTTTATGAGGTACACCGCCATGACCACCATTATAAAACTAAAATCCGGTTCTATCTTTGAAGAGAAAGCCAGTTATTCAAGGCTGGTTGCTGTCGATAACTGGATTTATGTTTCAAATACCGCTGGACGCCATCCTGTCACAAAAGAGATTCCTGAAGATGTTATCGAGCAAGCCGCACAAGTCTTTGCCAACATTGAATCAGCTTTACGGGCTGTTGAGGCTGGCTTAGAGGATGTCATCTGTTCAAGGGTATTCATTCAATCGCCGGAAGATGTCCCCGCAGTGATGAACTTTATCGGTGAGAAATTCCGAGGTATCGATCCGGCCTCGACGGTTACCTGCCCTCCTCTCGGCTCGACGGTATACAAAGTGGAGATCGAGGTGACTGCTTATCGTGGAGCAGGACAGACTAAAACGACATCACTCACTTTATCGCAACCATAGCGCGTAAGGAGATCATGACTATGCCCCCACTTATCGATCCAGTGAGTACTTCAGCGACTCTTCCTACTCAAAGCCCTGTTGTAATTATAGGCGGGGGAATCATCGGCTTAGTGGCTGCACTTAACCTCGCTGAAAGAAAAATTCCTGTTGTGGTGATTGAAAAAGGTCGATTAGCCGCCGAGCAGTCTTCACGTAATTTAGGCTGGGTACGTAAAACGAGTCGCCTTCCCGAAGATATCCCTTTAGCAAAAGCGGCTGACCGCTTGTGGGCGGGAATGGCGGAAAGGGTCGGTAGCGATGTCGGTTATCGACAAGCTGGCATCATGTTCGTCGCACGCCACGCTGAGCAAATGGCGATGCATGAGCGTTGGTTCGAACAGGTTAAGCACCTCCACCTTGATTCAACATTATTAAGTTCCGCAGAAATTGCCCGCCGCGTCCCTGGGGGAAAGAGTACTTGGGCCGGTGGGATCTTTACCCCAACAGATGGACGTGCCGAGCCGACTAAAGCCGCTAGTGCCATAGCTAAGGCCGCACAACAGTTAGGAGTAGTGATTGTAGAAAATTGTGCGGTAAGAAGCCTTATTACGAGTGGCGGCCGTATTAGCGGGGTAATGACTGAACGGGGTGAGATCAAATGCGAACAGGTTTTACTTGCTACCGGTGCTTGGTCGCGTCGATTTTTAATGAATCATCAAATAGCCCTCCCCTCACTCCCACTGATCTGTTCAGTATTACAGACAAAGCCCCTTACAGGTCCGACCGAGATCGCCGTAGGGGCACCTGATTTCTCTTTTCGACGCCACCATTCGGGAGGGTTTATCGTCACACAGCGTGGGGCATTGGATGCGCCGCTGACATTAGACCATCTGCTGATTGGCTTACGTTATCGCCAGCAGCTCAAACAGGGCCGAGGGAATTTACGTATCGGCTTCGGACGCTATTTTTTCCAAGATTTACGGCTTGGCCGCCGCTGGAAGGAAAATCAGCGTTCACCTTTTGAACAGGTGCGTACTCTCGATCCACAAGTAAATAGTGAACTTAATCAGGAAGCGTTGAGAAATTTAATTGATGCATGGCCGGCTTTCAAGGACGCACAAATTGCTCAGCAATGGGCAGGCGTCATTGATGTCACCCCCGATTCCAATCCGATAATAGGGCCAGTCGATGCCCTACCAGGATTAGTCCTTGCCACAGGATTTTCCGGACATGGCTTCGGAACCTCACCTGCAGCAGGTCAATTAGCGGCGGATATACTGAGCGGTCACTCACCTTTAGTCGATCCTTCTCCCTATCGATTTGAACGGCTCAGCTAAACCCCTTCAAAAAGCTAATCGACCATTGCGATATCAATAAGGTATTAATGCTGAACCACGGCAAGTAGATAGAAAGATAAGCGAAAACCGTTACCTATCCTGACTGACTGTCTACAGAATAACGATAGAGGGGATAAGTCTTCCTAACAAAATCATTCGGGTAGGGGTATGAAAGGTAACCTATAGGTTGAGTACGCTTCGAGGGAACAGCAGGGTTAGGCCACCATCGAAGCGAGGAGCTTCGGTGGTGGTGATGCGTTATGGCCTAGCGTAAAGATAACGTGAAATCATTGTGGTCGATATGATTCAAAAGCTGAATTAGTTTTTCAAGCCATGTGCGGGAGCACTGTTAATTTCGGCTGTCATACGGACGTAGTTATTTGAACTTGCACCAGTAATTTTATAGTGACCGCCTGCTTGATTCGCCATCGCTGCAATTTGTGATTCTGCGCCATCTAGAGTCGAATCGGTAACAGAGACACTTTGTGCAAAACTACCGAATGAGAGTAATGACAAGGCTGCGGTAGAGGCTAAGACAAGTGTTTTTAACGTTTTCATAATAAAATCCTCAATCTTTTAAAAGGGTAATTTGTTTCACTGAGACAATAATAACTATAGTTACTATAACTTGATTAACTATATGTGCGCTTTGAATAGTTATTGATCGACATGTAGTGGTACCCCCTTTGCTTTCCGCATAAAAAGCCTCCACCCAAGTTCCTTTTACAACATGGGATGCTCGTTACGTTCGGGAAATAGCGCATTAAATGTGATGGGTGATGTACCAAAAGGCTGGGGATATCTTTACTGACAAAGCGTAAGTTGACAGGTGATTTTACTGAAAGACGCAGCGTTAATTTATAAATTGAAATAACGATTTTTTTGGCCGGGGCTTTTAATAAGACTTGAACAAAACAATCAGGTAAACCTATCGCTCGATAGAGCGCTTCCTTATATAGAGATACTTAACCAACCAATCTATTACCCTGATATCTTCTCATCCGTTAGGTGGCTGACTCATACCAAGCGTAAGCAAAAAAATTCTCTCCTAACGACAAAAAAATTTATCCATACAAAATTCTAATAAAAGCGCGTGATGACAATAAATAGTGACGAACATCATATATTTATAATAGCTTTACATTTCTTTAAATTAAATATTATTAATAATCAATACCTTAACTAATAAATGTCACTATATGTCAAAAAATCTTGTTGCATCATTTACCTTTCTGACGTTATGTTCATGAGGTTAGTTATAAATAAATCGGTACAACAACAATAAAACCGAGTCAGTGGCTTATTTTAAGCTCTGATAAGAGTGGTTTGACGTTTAACTCTATGAATATATTATCGCTATGGAGACAGGAAGTGGTGAAAAAACATAAAATTATCGGTTTCAGTGGCAGTTTGATAGCATTGGCAATTGCTGCGCCTTCTCATGCAGAAATTACACTTTTAGATAAAAATCCGCAGAGTAATTCTCTATTAGCCCCGCTTAGCTTACAAGTTGGCGGTAGTATCCGTCCTGAGTGGGTTTTTACTAATGGCCCTGATGCCAATAAATCGAATAAACGCGGACACGATGGCGGTTCTCGTATACGCTTTCGTGCTGACTATAAATTAACCGATCACACTTCTGCTATTGGCTACTATGAGTGGGGAATCAACGTCCCCCACTTCTTAGGAATGAAAGGAAACTACGAATCAGGTACCTTACGCGACCGCCAACGTCAACTTTACGCTGGGTTGAAAGATGACCGCTACGGAACCCTTACCTACGGTCACCAATACGGTATTTATTACTCCGTTGTCGGGATCAAAAGTGACGTATGGGATAACGATGGCCATGCGGGCGCAACGGGTATTGGATTCAACGGTGACTATGATGGTGCGAGCAGACCAAAAAATAGCATCATGTACAAAAATACTTTCGGCCCAGTAACCGTTTCTGCTAACTACTTACTGCCTGAAGATCAAAAAGATGATGGTAGCGGTACTGGCCGTTCTTACCGCCGTAACCATGGCGCAGGCTTTGGTTTCGACTACGCAATTATGCCGACCTTGTCATGGGCCGCAGCGTACAGCAGTACTGAAGCAAATGTAAAAAATAGCACTACCCAGAAGGGTTACAACCAGCAGGTTTCCGGTACAGCGTTAACATGGCAACCGGGTAACTGGTATCTGACCTCGACTGCTAGCTACTATAAGGATTTCGTTCCTTCAACTCGTAACCATACAGTGTCGCATTACTTCGCGGGCAGCGGTTATGGTTTAGAAGAGTTTGTCGGTTACACCTTTAACATTGATAAACCTTTCCTAAAATCTATCCAGCCTTATGTTGCGGTTGACTCCTTACGTCTTAAAAGTAATGAGAACTACCACGCCAACCACGTTTACTTAGGTGCTGGTACAGAAATGGGTCATGGTTTGAGTGTCTATGTTGAAAGAACTATCGCAACGACGACCGACAACGAGCCAGACAGTACTTGGATAACGGTGTTCTACAACTTCTAATCATCCAGCCGGCTTACCTTAGGGTAAGTCGGTTTTTAATTAACTCACCTTAAAAATCAGTTCAAAAAGCTTTTTTTTAAATAAAATAGCCACCCTTAAGTATATTTTTCTAACTGTAAATCAATCAGTTAAGAAAAACGTTATCTTAGTGATTACCTCTCGATTAGGGCCAGTTAAGAAGGCCTAACAGTCGAAAATCAAAAAATACCGTTATTAAACATTGGCTTACATTGCATTGACCCCTCAAGCCTTATCGCCAAAATGGTGGTTAGCTTCCACTTTCCTTGAAATCTCATCAAAAGCATGTTTACAGTATTAATCCTAAATTGACCTAAACTTAAGAATATGGGGAAGCTATCTATATCTTTCTTTTCCCACTATGACGGGATGTCTGGCTAAGAAAGCTATACATTGCTCTATTATTTCATCGTGAGGATCACAATGTCTGTAGAACAAACCAACACGCAGAAACCAAAAAAGCATTTTTGGAATCGCAAAAAAGAAAAAGAACTGACGCTAGACGATATTACTATCGTCGACAATGACATGCTAAAACGTGCCGTGGGTGCGGCAGCGCTGGGTAACGCCATGGAATGGTTTGACTTCGGTGTCTACAGCTACTTAGCCGTGACTATTGGTAAAGTCTTCTTCCCTGCGGCAAGCGGCCCCGCACAACTTATCGCAACTTTCGGCGCATTTGCTGCCGCCTTCTTAATCCGTCCTATTGGTGGATTAGTATTTGGCCCCCTGGGCGATAAAATCGGTCGTCAAAAGATTCTCGCCATTACTATGATTATGATGGCGATTGGTACCTTCTGTATTGGTTTGATTCCGTCATACCAATCAATCGGTATTGCCGCACCACTATTACTGCTGGCAGCTCGACTCCTACAAGGCTTTTCAACCGGCGGCGAATATGGCGGTGCGGCGACCTTTATCGCTGAGTACTCAACCGATAACCGCCGTGGTTTTATGGGCAGTTTCTTAGAGTTCGGGACATTAGGCGGTTACCTTATCGGTGCAACGCTGGTGACCGTGATGACTTCGGTCTTCACTCCACAGCAGATGCTTGATTGGGGATGGCGCATTCCCTTCTTCATCGCCGCGCCGTTAGGGATTTTCGGCTTGTACGTACGACTGAAACTCGAAGAGACTCCTGCGTTCCAGCAACATATGGAGAAGCAGGAAGCCCTAGAGCACAGTAAACCTCGTTTAGGTTTATTCCAGCTACTCAATAAATACCGTGGGCAGATGCTGAAATGTATCGGTCTGGTTTTACTCTTTAACGTCTCCAACTATATGTTGACCTCCTATATGCCGAGCTACTTGACCGGTATCCTAGGATTAAGTGAACTGAGTAGCCTATTACTCATTATGGTAGTGATGTTCGTCATGATGCCATTAACACTGATGTCGGGACACTGGACAGATAAACTTGGTCGTCGTCCCGTTATTGCGGGGGGAGCGATAGGTCTGATCCTGTTCTCCGTACCTTGCTTAATGTTGATCAGCTCAGGAAATATGTGGTTAGTCTTCTTAGGCTTAATTATCTTAGGACTTATTCATACCTGCTTTAGCGGAACAATGCCTGCAACCCTACCAGCGTTATTTGCAACCGATATCCGTTACAGTGCCTTAGCAATTGGCTTTAATATCTCTGTTTCACTCTTTGGTGGGACAACACCGTTAATCACTGCGTGGTTAGTCGATACCTCTCACAACTTATTGATGCCAGCTTATTACTTGATGGGGGCAGGTGTAATTGGCTTGATTACCGTCTATACCTTGCGTGAGACTGCGCGTAGGCCACTTGCGGGATCAGCCCCTGCTGTAGCCAATAAAGCCGAAGCGATGAGCTTATTGAAGAAGTTGAAACAGAAGAGAATGAAAAATACCGCCCCTACACAAAATTCCGGAGAGTAAATTAAATAATTTATACTTAGAGATTACAGGCTCAGTTAGTTGTAATCTCTTTTCTATATATAGTTCAAAATTTTTTTTCGTTTCCCCATGTAACCAACAATCTGCAAATTTCCTCAACAATTACGAAATTAAGAACTCCATAGTATTTTCCTAGATTAAAGTGTTGATAATTTGATCAAGTTAGCCAAACGATATCTTTTTCATCACATTGTCAGCCTTCATTCTATCTTGTCCTCCTAATTGAGTACTTAATTCGAGATACCGTTAGGTCATACATCTACCTAAAAAATACTTATACCAACAGTCTGTTACAGCAGAAGAGTTACTGGCAGGACTAAAAGTAGGATAATTCTTTTATAAAAGACATCATTCAAATTAAATAAACAACTGATTTTTTGACTGTTAATTCATAGATTCAAGTTAAAAATTACAGCATGTCAATAACAGCTTGTGCACTATTACAACACCATTAATACCTATTATGACGCGGATGGATATGACAAAAAATTCGAGAGATAAGATCAATGTATCTTCAAGGCAGGGCCCGCACCATTCAGCTACTAGATAGCTGACAACGAGAAGACACCAGAGATAGCCCTACCTTTTTGTCTGTGTTAGCGCAGAGGGCTGGAGATTAAGCTGATTGATTAGCTTCCTTTTGGGATACATAAAGTGAGGTTAGTTCTCCAAATGTTCAACACGAAACCTACCTGAAATTTCTCTTTCAACCTAAGAACACTCTTTTTAGCATCAAAGATTTAATAAATACAAATTATTATTAACAATTTGGATAATCAAGTTAATAAATCAAAACCCCAAAAATAATCAAGAAAAAATTAACTATCGATGTAAGGTTATCAATAGCCAACTACGATTAATTAAGAATAATCTTAGACATATGATGTTAGCCAGGAAGTCAAGACTGATAGCGACCACAGGTTGGTTAGTCAGTTCGCCTTCTCGGGGATTCCCTCTTGAGTTTTTAGACAATCTCAACTAACCGACTAACATAGGTGCCAAAATGAAAAAAGTAATTCTCCCCCTTTGCATTTTAACTTTAGGTATGGCTTCACAAGTATTCGCTGCTGACGGTAATGTAAATTTTACAGGTAATATCATCGCTTCTGGGTGTACTGTTAATGGCGATAGCGGAACAACTATTAACGTACCGATGGGTACCTATGCATCTTCTTCATTGGCAACTGCAGGAGCAGTGACCGCCCCTCAAAACTTCAATATCAAATTGACAAGCTGCCCATCAAATGCTGTAAAAGTTCGTTTTGACGGGACAGCTGTCACGGGTCAACCTACCCTATTGGCGTTAACTACTGGACAGGCCACGACTGGTTACCTCGGTATTCAAATTACTGACTTGAATAGTAATGTTAATTATAATATTTCTGGGCAAACTGATGCCGTAGCTTTCCAAACCCCTTCTTCTGGTAGCTTAAGCATTCCACTAGCAGCACGTTATTATGCTGTCAAGGCGGGCGTCCCCGCTGGTACAGCAAATGCAACTACTGCGTTCAATTTAGAATACAAATAATACTCAGCCCTAGTGGCTGTTAGGAAATCGTATATATGAAAAAAATAAGTTTACTGATTGCATTAACGTTATGTTCACATAATGCTTCAGCTGCGATTCAACTAATGGCCACTCGCGTGGTATATAACTCGAATAATAGCTCTGCAGCTTTACCCATCCAAAACCAAAGTAACTCAGATTATTTGGTTCAAACATGGTTGGAAGATCCGAATGGGGGAACAGCAAATATACCAGTACAAGTTGTTCCACCTATTTTAAAGTTAGGCGCAGGAAAATCAGCTTCGTTGCGCTTTATTTATTCTGGAAAATCTCTTCCATCTAATCAGGAAAGTCTGTATTGGATTAATATTCAAGAGATTCCACCTGCTAGTAAAGAGGAAAATGTGCTACAGGTTGCAGTCCATAGTAGATTAAAGCTTTTTTTTAGACCTAACTCATTAAAAACGACTTTAGCAGAACAAGCAGAAAAGCTCGAATGGACTAAGTCTGGTAATCAGTTGAATATTAAAAATAATGGACCGATGTATATCTCGCTTGATTCATTACATGCTGGCATTAAAAATATTAACCTTGATATGATCCCTCCCCATGGAGAGAAAACTATTAATTTAGGTAGTAGTAAAATAGATAACACAGTTTCATTTGGTTACATTAATGACTTTGGTGGTGTCACCGAAATAAAAAATCACCCCCTAAATTAAGCCTGGAGAGCTGCAACTATGGATTACAATATTATTAAAAAATCATCTTTAGTTGCTGCTATATTCCCCCTTTCATACTGCAACCTCTCTCATGCTGATGAATTCAATATGAGTTTTGTTCATGGCGCGAATAACGTAAGTTCGGTCTCTTCTGTTGCATCCGGCGATACCATTCAACCCGGTACTTACCCTTTCGATATTTATTTAAATCAGCATAAAATTGATAGCCTGAAAGTTACTTTTGTTAAGACTAAAAAAGAAGTTATTACTCCTTGTTTCGATGCTGAGCAGTTAGCACAGTACGGTATTAAATTACCCGAACCCTCAGTTGGAAACCATTGCATTAGTGTTGATACTGTAATACCTGATAGTAAACTAGATGTTGATGTAAACAATCAAAAAATCGAGTTAACCATTCCTCAAACACAATTAATTAATATCCCTAAAGGAACTGTTCCGAAACGTTTATGGGATAATGGTATTAATGCAGGGTTTGTTAATTATGATTATAATTTCAGCCATAATAAATATAAATATAACGATAATTCATCAACAGAAAACTATAGTTACCTTGCTTTGAATGATGGAATTAATATTGGCTCTATCAGACTCCGTCAAAACGGTAGTTTAACACATAATAGCTATACTGGGACACACTGGACAAATATTGCTAGCTGGGCTGAAACAGATATTATTTCCTTAAGAAGCCGCTTACTCGTCGGGCAAAGTTCGACGAGCAGTAGTGTTTTCGATAGTTTTCAATTTAGAGGAGCACAAATTAGTAGTGTAGAAGATATGTTACCTGACAGTATGCGTAATTATGCCCCTGTAGTGCGTGGTGTGGCTCGTTCGAACGCCCGAGTTTCTATTCGACAAAATGGTTATCTCGTCTATTCAACTAATGTGTCGGCTGGTCCCTTCGCGATTCATGATGTTTATCCAAATAGTAGTGGCACACTTTATGTTACAGTCACAGAAGCTGACGGCACTGAAACACATTTTGAAGTCCCCTATGCTTCCGTTGCAAATATGCTTCGGGAAGGTATTTGGAGTTACCAAGTAACAGCTGGCCGTTATAATGACGGCTTGAATGGCTACTCACCTAATTTTGTTCAAGCCACGGTGTCTAGTGGGACAAGTTATAATTTAACACCCTATGGCGGTGCTATTGTTGCGGATAATTATCGTTCGGCTGTCGCAGGTGTTGGTACGAGCCTAGGTAATTTAGGTGCATTATCCGTTGATGCAACTTATGCGGTGACTAACCTAGCATCCGGGAGTAAACAACAAGGTCAAAGTTATAGAATACTTTACTCAAAATCATTAAATACCTATGGGACTGACTTCCGCCTTGCAGGATATCGTTATTCAACTTCTGGGTATTATGATTTAAACGACGCGGTCAATGAACGACGTGACTGGAAGCAAGGATATTACGAAACAGATTATACCGACCCTAATAAAGAAAATAGTGGTACACCTAGTTGGGCTCAAAAAAATAACTCTACTTATACCTCGTCCACTTATTCCAACAAACGCCAAAGAATGGAGGTATCACTTAGTCAGTCATTAGGTGAATATGGATCAATATATGTTAATGGTAGCCAACAACGTTACTGGAATACTTCAGGTTCAAGTCGTACTGCACAGCTAGGGTATAATGGTCAGTCAAGACGTATTAACTATGGAATTTATTGGCAAACCACAAAAACTCAATATGGTTATTCGGATAAATCAGTCAATATCGTACTCTCTATTCCACTCAACATGGATTCAAACAATACCAATACAACGATGATTAATACACAACTAGCTCACTCCAGACAAAATGGCGACAGTTACAATACCGGTGTATCAGGCACATTATTAGAAGATAGTCGCCTAAGCTACGGTCTAAGCACAGGTAAAAGCCAGGGTAGTGACCAAAACTCTGCAGCTAATATCGCTTATCGCAGCAATATCGGTAATGGTAGTGCATCTTATAGTTATAGCAATAATTACCAACAGGGCTCTTTGTCGGCAAGTGGCGGCATTGTACTCCACTCTGGTGGAGTGCTACTTTCTCAACCTCTATCAGATACGTTTGCGCTGGTTAAAGCCAAAGATGCAGACGGTACAAATGTCATAAACTCGCCTGGCGTGAAGATAAACCATTCTGGCTATGCGGTGGTAAGCAGCGTTACTCCTTACCGTTACAACGCAATTAGTCTAAATACCGAACACCTTGGGCCTGGACTAGACATTCCAGAATCTACTCTGCAGGTAGTCCCTACCCATGGTGCGATCGTGCAAGCTAACTTCCAGACCTATTACGGGCACAGTTTATTAATCCATGCCTCATTGGCCGATGGCAGCAAACCTCAACTTGGGGCGAGTGTATTAAATCAGAAAGGCGTGAACAGTGGTACCGTTGGGACTGATGGTGTTGTGTTCGTATCAGGGATTACTAGTGGTGATAAGCTGCGTCTGAAATGGGGTGATAATGCAGACCAACAATGTTTAATATCAATTCCTGATAACCTACCTCCAATGAAGGATGGGGAGGGTTATCAAGAGCTCACATCACAATGCTACCCGGATAAAGGCTGATAACTATGAATATAGGTTTCTGGACACGCAGACTATGCTGGCTAATTCTCTTTAGTTTGACTAGTGTAATTTTCTGCCAACAAAGTTTCGCACTATCCTGCCGCCAAGGAAGCAATGCTTCGAGCAAAACACCTACCGGTACAACACTGGCACCCTTTCCAATCAACTCGGTAGCCTTTGCCAAGTCTGACTTTGTTCAAGGAAGAGTACTCTGGCGTTCTGAGACCTTCACCTCAACATTTACGTGTTGGGATACAGATAATCACCCGATGGGCGAAGATGCATTTATCTATTGGAATCCATGGGGTGATCTAAGTAACATTGACCCATCACTTTCGATTGGGGTAACTATAAATGGAAAAGATTATGATGCCGTAAATACACAATACAGAGTCCAATCTATTGACCTTGGTGCTGGCACCGGCCCAGGAACGTATACAGTATGTACGAATTATATATTCGGCCTATGTACCGCTAGTAAATATGTTGCGTTACCTAATACAATTTCTTTTTCGTTTTCAATTTATATAAAGGCGACAGGAAAATCCCCCCCTACAAGCTACGCTAATCTCGCCTCAGCGCGTGTTTTTCAGGTCGATGGAGTACTGGGTATCAATACCACGACACAAAATAGTAACTATGTCGCCAACCTGACAAATTTTAGTAATATACGAGTCGTTCAATGTACGCCGACCGTGACCATTACTGGAACCGGTAATAATACTGTTGCTTTTGGTAACATTCCGGCGACTAATGCCTCCGCCGGTAAGATAGAACGCACCGTACCTTTTACAGTTAATGCAAATATTGCTGGCGGTGGATGCTCCGGAGAAAGTCTGGTTATTAGTTTTAGCAGCCCAGATGTGAGTAGTTCAGATAATACTATGCTGATACCGTCAACGAAACCAGGGCTAGGAATTTTTATCACGCCTCAAGATAATACCAGTTCAAAAATTAAGTTCGGAGAAATTTCTGACTTTACAACATCAGCAATAACTAAGGATACAACGGTAATATCTAAAATATATAATGCTAATTTACAGTGGCTGACATCATCCCCGTTAATAGGTAGCTTTAGTAGTACCGCTACAGTGAACGTAACTTTTAAATAATGCAAAAAACCACCTTCTTGGAAGGTGACTTTTGAGAATGCCCCCATAAGGGGGCTATTATCAAATTCCACTTACTACTCTGGCAATTTCATCTGCTGTTAAAATATTTGTTCCGTTTTCTCCTGATGCCTAATATATCGTCTTATAATTTCTTCGTTTACCCCAACAGTATCGCCAAAGTAACCATGTGTTCAAAAGTAATTCCCCTATAGCTTCTTTCTTGTATGCAGGAAGCGATTGTACAGCCTGATTACGCTATGCCTTTTCAAATGTCAATCAGCGTTGATATTGATATTTTCAGTGGAATTATTGCAACAAGATGTACATAATCTGGCTGAACACTTAGCTCAAAAACCCTTAATCTTATATTACACAAAGAATATAGATTGTCCTATAACACTCTTTACCCTATTTATCCTTCAGTATCCTAAAATGGTACTTTGGCGTCCATACTATATGGTATGTACAATGCCAGTAGACAGGTGATGAAATTCTGTAATGCCCCATGTCGGTTTTTCTCCTTCTACTTGTGGTAAGTAAGCAGATATATTCCAACATCGGCACTCTCCAGGCTATAGCCTTACCGGATGAAACACCACCTCTCTAGGAGGTGGTTTAGGGGTGACTATAAAAGAAATATCTTATATGTGACATTTGTTTAAATTCTTGGTCCGCTATATCATTAATATAGATAACATTGAATGACCATTCTTAAACTTTCCTAAATAAATTCCGTGTGGATTTTATTACTATCCCAACTAGCGACCATATTCATCTAATTAAACTCACCTTCATCACCTATATGTCCTAAATTTCGATTCATCCTTATTGATAGGAGTAGAAAACGAAAAAATAGGGTTATGTACAAGAATCAGAGAAAGGAATGTGGGTATGATTTGATAGTAGAATAAGAGGAACAATCAGGATATGACAATCCCTCAACGAGAAGGATTGTCAAACCATCTATCTAAGAGAATGAATTACTTATTCTGAAACGCATAAAATTTATTTTGCTTCAAATCTTGTTCAATTTGCTCCAAGCTTTTTCCTTTGGTCTCTGGCACCAGATAAATAATAAATACCAGCGCACCTATCGAGATCAGCGCATACAGCCAGAAGGTATAAGAGGCACCTAACCAGGTGACCAAGCTTAAGGTGGTGAGTGTCACTAACAGATCGAAAATCCAGTGGCTGAATGCGCCCAAGCTCGCGCCTTTACCCCGTACAAATAATGGATACACTTCCGCATTAATCAACCATATGCAGACACCGAATCCGCCACAGTTCAACATCAAGTAAGCGGCTAAGCAGACAACCACCATAATTTGACTGACTTGGTTCTGAGGGCCATTACCCAAAAAGAGATAACCCATTACCAGTAGTGCAACAATTGAACCAGGGATCGTCCAGAGAAGATAACGACGACGGCCTATTTTATCGACCAAGACACTGCCGATAACCGTCATAATGACGACCAGTAACGTACTGAGTCCAGTCCCCAGAATCGCAGCTTGATTAGAGAAACCGGCATGGGTAAGGATAGTCGGTGCATAATAGATCAGAGCATTATTACCAGTGATTTGTGAGAACATAGCAATGGCGGCACCGACCACGACGGCTGGTCGAATCCATGGTTGCGCCAAATCACGCCACGACCCTTCTGGTTGATTAGCTACCGTATGTATCTCTTCAATTTCCTGTTGCGCTAGAGAAGTCGTCCCCCGAACACGAGTGAGGATACGCAGTGCTTCATCGTCGCGTTTACGCATCACTAACCAGCGTGGACTTTCAGGTAAGAACACCATACCTGATAATAATATCAGCGCTGGAATAACCCCTAAACCAAACATCCAACGCCAATGGTCACCCAATACAAATCCACTGGCGTAAGCAACAGTAATTCCGAATACCACCATAAATTGGAACAACACGACCATCTTGCCACGATGCTTAGGGGGGGCCACTTCAGCGATGTAGACAGGAATAATCTGTGTCGAACTCCCTGCAGAGAGACCTAGAATGAAACGCGAAATAATTAAGACAGTGACATTCGGAGACATGGCTGAAGCAATAGAACCTATCGCAAACAGGATAGCGACAAAAATCACCATCTTACGTCGGCCAAGGCGATCAGAGAAAGGTCCTGTACCTAAACATCCGAATATGGCACCAAAGATAATGGCTCCGGTGACAAGTTGTTTAACCGTATCGTCCATCGCGAATGCTTTGCCTAGGCCGAGCAAGGCAACACCAATCACACCGGTATCATAGCCAAATAATAACCCACCCAATGCCGCTATTACGGCAATCCATACCACGATGGTTGGGCTAGGCTTTTCGAGCGGCCTCTCCATTGTTTTTTCCATAGCGTTCCCCTAAATTTTCATTGTCGTTATTGTTTAATAAAAATCTGTTTATCCGCACGGTGTGCGGTAGCTTGGATAAGCTCTGCATTAGGCTGGTCAGTAGTTGCTATCCACTTTTCAGCCTCATACTCGCTACGACCAAACTCCATATGCCTTCTTTTCAGTTGTTGCAATCGTTGTGTTTCATCCACATGAATGAACCAGGTTTGATCTAAAAAAGAGGGTGTCATTGACCAGCCACTTTCTTCAGATAATAAATAGTTGCCCTCAGTAATAATTAAGCGTGTCTCTGCCGGTATAGCGATTTCACCGGCGATCGATTCTTCAATTTCTCGATGAAAACTTGGTGCATAAACGGTGTTTTGTTGATAAGCCTGTTTAATGCGATGTAGCAAAGCGTGATAACCGCTCACGTCAAAAGTATCTGGTGCCCCTTTTCGCTGGAGGCGACCTAAGCTTTTAAGCTGATTATTCGCGAGGTGAAAACCATCCATGGGAATAACAATTAATGTTTCAGCAAACTGTTTTTTTAACCAATCGGTTAACGTTGATTTACCTGCTCCGGGTAAGCCAACAATGCCGAGAATATAGCGGCTATCACCTTCGCTCCACTGACGAAGTTGTCGTAATGCATTGTCATCAATCATAAGTGGTCTATCCGGACGGAAGTAAGAAGCTGCAAAGTGCTATTAACTTAAATAACATTTACAAAACACTCCAATAACAAGGATGGAATTGTGAGCCAGATCATATTGTTGACGTCAGTTCTGCTGCCTAAGCTGAATCGTTTCAAATAAATTGCCGATCCTTAAATGGGATACTTGATTCACCCTAAGAAGGGGTTCTGCTATGATCACCTCATTAACGGACTTTTTACTGGGATGGTATCTATGGCAGGTAAGATATTGGGGAACGTGCCGACGCTCTCTGTTTTTGATTTCGACGGCACATTAACGCGACATGATAGCTTTATTCCCTTCCTACGTTTCGCTTTTGGCCGTCGACGTTTCACGCGAAAAATGCTGCATTTAGTTTTCCCGACACTTCGTTGCTTACGCCGTAAATTAACCCGCGATGAGCTTAAAGAAGTCCTTATTCATACTTTTATGAAAGATATCGATGAAAAGTGGGTAAAAGAAAAGGCGGATGCCTACTGCCGTAAATATTTTAAAAAACTCATGCGCCCGAAAGGATTACTTGCCGTTGCGGCCGAGTTGAACGCGGGTGCCACAGTTACGCTTTGTTCTGCTTCGCCAGAAATAGTATTACGACCTTTTGCCGATCAGCTCGGGATCAATTTGATCAGTACCCAATTAGAAGTGATCGATGGAAAATTAACGGGTAAAATTTCTGGTAATAATTGTCGCTGTGCTCACAAAGTCTCGCGTTTAGAGCAAGTCTATGGACCATTAGACAACTATCATCTCCGTGCTTGGGGCGATACTCGTGGTGATTATGAGCTACTCTCTGCCGCGCAAGACCCTCATTGGCGTCATTTCCACTCTTCTTCCGCCCCGAAAAAATCGCCATTGGATAAAATCAAAACTTAGCTGCTATGTAGTGGCTGGTTATAGCGTTCTGTAAATTGCTCAAGAGTGATTAGAAGTAAGAACCCTTGAGCTAGCTTAGCCTATACCCTCTGCTCTTCGTCCTTATCATTGAATAATGAGTAATGTTCGGCAATCTTCCCTGGTGTCGTTAACCAATATTCTTGTCGACGTGCTAGCAGTTTGTTCAATGTTTTTTTCAAACGGAAAAAACGAAAGGGTTGTCCCACGATATAAGGGTGTAGTGCGATCCCCATTACTTGTGGGGCATGTTGGCTCCGAGCTAATAACTCTTCAAATTGATATTCTATCATCTGACAGAAAGTATCAATCGATGCCCCATTGGGAATGATAGTTGGAATGTCATTGATTTCTTGTGGATAAGGAATAGAAAGTAATTCGCCATTTTTAGTAGCAAAAGAGGTAGGCATATCATCGTGCGCCCAATTTAATGTGTAGGTAAACTGGTGTTTGGCAAGCAATTCAGGGGTATGAAAACTCTCCGATATCCACGGTGATAGCCAACCTTTCACGCTTTTATTATAGCTGGTGAGGCGCTGGCGACAAGTTGCAATCATTTTATCCTCTTCGTTCAGTACTAATTCTCCCTGACGCTGAGAGTTTGTATGCCCATGACCAATCAATTCACTTTCAGGTATTGCCAGCCATCTTTCAAGGAGTGTCGGGCAATAATCGATAATTGATGTGTTCGCGATCACGGCAGGAGGTATAGTTAATGTTTCGAATAAATCGGCTAAATGCCAGCCTCCGACTCTATTCCCATAATCTCGCCAGCTGTAGTTCAACACATCTGGATAGTTAGCATTAGCCGATAACTTTGCTCCCTCCAAGGAATCGAATGCAAAGTGTTCCAAATTCATTGCGACATATACCGCTAGTCCTTTACCATTTGGCCAGCGTCTATCATCTCTCGACTTCGATGAGCGGTAGGAGTAACGCTGAGGGGTTGCAAGAGTGTCCAATTGAGCTTGTTTTGACATGTCTGAGCGGCCTAAGAATTAAGATAAAAAGCCAGTATAGTCATAACTATCATAATTGGGCGAGATGAACTGTATTGCATGCTAAAATTATGGATGTACTGAAAAGGAATATAATAATGAAGAAGATACTTTTTTTATTTTCTGCCCTGCTACTAGCAAGTTGTGCGGCAAAAAAGGAAAAAACACCTGAGCAACCTACCTTACATAATGGTAAGTGTGCCAATGCGGGCAAAACGATTAACTGTACTTGGAATGACGTATCTATTTAACTATTTTTAGTAGCCAACGCAAAAAGGCCATCCGTTAGGATGGCCTTTTTGACTTATTGGATGCCTGGCAGTTCCCTACTCTCGCATGGGGAGACCCCACACTACCATCGGCGCTACGGCGTTTCACTTCTGAGTTCGGCATGGGGTCAGGTGGGACCACCGCGCTAGTGCCGCCAGGCAAATTCTTGGTGCTAAAAACGTGTCTTTTTAACGTACTCGGCGTTAACTTCCCTCGCGCTATTCAGTCACATACCGGTGTATGCTCCTTCTTATCGCTCGGTTGTCGCCTTGATTACGATAAAAATCCATCGTTTCTACAAATTCGTTTCTTAAAATCTGTCAACGCGCTGATAAATCTCTCAATCCAAAACGCCTCTGGCGTTGTAAGGTTAAGCCTCACGGGTCATTAGTACTGGTTAGCTCAATGCATCGCTGCACTTACACACCCAGCCTATCAACGTCGTAGTCTTCAACGTCCCTTCAGGACTCTCAAGGAGTCAGGGAGAACTCATCTTGGGGCAAGTTTCGTGCTTAGATGCTTTCAGCACTTATCTTTTCCGCACTTAGCTACCGGGCAATGCCATTGGCATGACAACCCGAACACCAGTGGTGCGTTCACTCCGGTCCTCTCGTACTAGGAGCAACCCCCCTCAATTCTCCAACGCCCACGGCAGATAGGGACCGAACTGTCTCACGACGTTCTAAACCCAGCTCGCGTACCACTTTAAACGGCGAACAGCCGTACCCTTGGGACCTACTTCAGCCCCAGGATGTGATGAGCCGACATCGAGGTGCCAAACACCGCCGTCGATATGAACTCTTGGGCGGTATCAGCCTGTTATCCCCGGAGTACCTTTTATCCGTTGAGCGATGGCCCTTCCATTCAGAACCACCGGATCACTAAGACCTGCTTTCGCACCTGCTCGAACTGTCACTCTCGCAGTCAAGCTAGCTTATGCCTTTGCACTAACCTCACGATGTCCGACCGTGATTAGCTAACCTTCGTGCTCCTCCGTTACTCTTTGGGAGGAGACCGCCCCAGTCAAACTACCCACCAGACACTGTCCGCAACCCGGATCACGGGTCTACGTTAGAACATCAAACATTAAAGGGTGGTATTTCAAGGTTGGCTCCATGCAGACTGGCGTCCACACTTCAAAGCCTCCCACCTATCCTACACATCAAGGCTCAATGTTCAGTGTCAAGCTATAGTAAAGGTTCACGGGGTCTTTCCGTCTTGCCGCGGGTACACTGCATCTTCACAGCGATTTCAATTTCACTGAGTCTCGGGTGGAGACAGCCTGGCCATCATTACGCCATTCGTGCAGGTCGGAACTTACCCGACAAGGAATTTCGCTACCTTAGGACCGTTATAGTTACGGCCGCCGTTTACTGGGGCTTCGATCAAGAGCTTCTCCTTACGGATAACCCCATCAATTAACCTTCCAGCACCGGGCAGGCGTCACACCGTATACGTCCACTTTCGTGTTTGCACAGTGCTGTGTTTTTAATAAACAGTTGCAGCCAGCTGGTATCTTCGACTGGCTTCAGCTCCAGGAGCAAGTCCCTTCACCTACGCGCCAGCGTGCCTTCTCCCGAAGTTACGGCACCATTTTGCCTAGTTCCTTCACCCGAGTTCTCTCAAGCGCCTTGGTATTCTCTACCTGATCACCTGTGTCGGTTTGGGGTACGATTCAATGTTACCTAGAGCTTAGAGGCTTTTCCTGGAAGCATGGCATCAATTACTTCAGTTCCGTAGAACCTCGTCATCACGTCTCAGCCTTAAGATAGTCCGGATTTACCAAAACTATCAGCCTACTCGCTTAAACCGGGACAACCGTCGCCCGGATAACCTAGCCTTCTCCGTCCCCCCTTCGCAGTAACACCAAGTACAGGAATATTAACCTGTTTCCCATCGACTACGCTTTTCAGCCTCGCCTTAGGGGTCGACTCACCCTGCCCCGATTAACGTTGGACAGGAACCCTTGATCTTCCGGCGAGCGGGTTTTTCACCCGCTTTATCGTTACTTATGTCAGCATTCGCACTTCTGATACCTCCAGCAAACCTCACAGTTCACCTTCAACGGCTTACAGAACGCTCCCCTACCCAACAACACATAGTGTCGCTGCCGCAGCTTCGGTGCATAGTTTAGCCCCGTTACATCTTCCGCGCAGGCCGACTCGACCAGTGAGCTATTACGCTTTCTTTAAATGATGGCTGCTTCTAAGCCAACATCCTGGCTGTCTGGGCCTTCCCACATCGTTTCCCACTTAACTATGACTTTGGGACCTTAGCTGGCGGTCTGGGTTGTTTCCCTCTTCACGACGGACGTTAGCACCCGCCGTGTGTCTCCCGTGATAACATTCTTCGGTATTCGTAGTTTGCATCGGGTTGGTAAGCCGGGATGGCCCCCTAGCCGAAACAGTGCTCTACCCCCGAAGATGAGTTCACGAGGCGCTACCTAAATAGCTTTCGGGGAGAACCAGCTATCTCCCGGTTTGATTGGCCTTTCACCCCCAGCCACAAGTCATCCGCTAATTTTTCAACATTAGTCGGTTCGGTCCTCCAGTTAGTGTTACCCAACCTTCAACCTGCCCATGGCTAGATCACCGGGTTTCGGGTCTATACCTTGCAACTTAACGCCCAGTTAAGACTCGGTTTCCCTGCGGCTCCCCTATTCGGTTAACCTTGCTACAAAATATAAGTCGCTGACCCATTATACAAAAGGTACGCAGTCACACGCTCAAGGCGTGCTCCCACTGCTTGTACGTACACGGTTTCAGGTTCTATTTCACTCCCCTCGCCGGGGTTCTTTTCGCCTTTCCCTCACGGTACTGGTTCACTATCGGTCAGTCAGGAGTATTTAGCCTTGGAGGATGGTCCCCCCATATTCAGACAGGATACCACGTGTCCCGCCCTACTCTTCGAGCTCACAATCAGTGCATTTTCATGTACGGGGCTATCACCCTGTATCGCCGGACTTTCCAGACCGTTCCATTAACACACTGACTGATGCAGACTCTGGGCTCCTCCCCGTTCGCTCGCCGCTACTAGGGGAATCTCGGTTGATTTCTTTTCCTCGAGGTACTTAGATGTTTCAGTTCCCTCGGTTCGCCTCGTTAACCTATGTATTCAGTTAACGATAGTGTGTCGAAACACACTGGGTTTCCCCATTCGGATATCGTCGGCTATAACGGTTCATATCACCTTACCGACGCTTTTCGCAGATTAGCACGTCCTTCATCGCCTCTGACTGCCAGGGCATCCACCGTGTACGCTTATTCGCTTAACCTCACAACCCACAGACGTCTTAGACGCTGTAGACTGTAAAAGTCTTTGAGAGACTCCGAATAATTTTCATTATTCAGTGTTTTCAATTTATCAGCTTGTTTCCAGATTTTTAAAGAGCAATATCTTAAAGACGACTCGTAAGTCAGCTTTAAGATAATTTTATTTTCAGTGAGATACTGAAGATGGTGGAGCTAAGCGGGATCGAACCGCTGACCTCCTGCGTGCAAGGCAGGCGCTCTCCCAGCTGAGCTATAGCCCCATCGATTTTGCAAACATCAGAGTTACCGAAGCAATTCATTCTCAAGCAAGGCGTAACGTTACGAAGCATACATCAGTATGCGAGTGGCGTTACAACACAGCGTGAGGATGAATTTGGTAGGCCTGAGTGGACTTGAACCACCGACCTCACCCTTATCAGGGGTGCGCTCTAACCACCTGAGCTACAAGCCTGCAGATGTTTACTGCTCTCTTTAATTTTCATCAGACAATCTGTGTGAGCACTTCGCAGCAATGTATCTTACAGGTAAGGAGGTGATCCAACCGCAGGTTCCCCTACGGTTACCTTGTTACGACTTCACCCCAGTCATGAATCACAAAGTGGTAAACGCCCTCCCGAAGGTTAAGCTATCTACTTCTTTTGCAACCCACTCCCATGGTGTGACGGGCGGTGTGTACAAGGCCCGGGAACGTATTCACCGTAACATTCTGATTTACGATTACTAGCGATTCCGACTTCATGGAGTCGAGTTGCAGACTCCAATCCGGACTACGACGCACTTTATGAGGTCCGCTTGCTCTCGCGAGGTCGCTTCTCTTTGTATGCGCCATTGTAGCACGTGTGTAGCCCTACTCGTAAGGGCCATGATGACTTGACGTCATCCCCACCTTCCTCCGGTTTATCACCGGCAGTCTCCTTTGAGTTCCCACCATTACGTGCTGGCAACAAAGGATAAGGGTTGCGCTCGTTGCGGGACTTAACCCAACATTTCACAACACGAGCTGACGACAGCCATGCAGCACCTGTCTCAGAGTTCCCGAAGGCACTAAAGCATCTCTGCTAAATTCTCTGGATGTCAAGAGTAGGTAAGGTTCTTCGCGTTGCATCGAATTAAACCACATGCTCCACCGCTTGTGCGGGCCCCCGTCAATTCATTTGAGTTTTAACCTTGCGGCCGTACTCCCCAGGCGGTCGACTTAACGCGTTAGCTCCGGAAGCCACTCCTCAAGGGAACAGCCTCCAAGTCGACATCGTTTACGGCGTGGACTACCAGGGTATCTAATCCTGTTTGCTCCCCACGCTTTCGCACCTGAGCGTCAGTCTTTGTCCAGGGGGCCGCCTTCGCCACCGGTATTCCTCCAGATCTCTACGCATTTCACCGCTACACCTGGAATTCTACCCCCCTCTACAAGACTCAAGCTTGCCAGTTTCAAATGCAGTTCCCAGGTTGAGCCCGGGGATTTCACATCTGACTTAACAAACCGCCTGCGTGCGCTTTACGCCCAGTAATTCCGATTAACGCTTGCACCCTCCGTATTACCGCGGCTGCTGGCACGGAGTTAGCCGGTGCTTCTTCTGTCAGTAACGTCAATGCATGAAAGTATTAGTTTCACACCCTTCCTCCTGACTGAAAGTACTTTACAACCCGAAGGCCTTCTTCATACACGCGGCATGGCTGCATCAGGCTTGCGCCCATTGTGCAATATTCCCCACTGCTGCCTCCCGTAGGAGTCTGGACCGTGTCTCAGTTCCAGTGTGGCTGGTCATCCTCTCAGACCAGCTAGGGATCGTCGCCTAGGTAAGCCATTACCCTACCTACTAGCTAATCCCATCTGGGTTCATCCGATGGTGCGAGGCCCGAAAGTCCCCCGCTTTGGTCTTGCGACATTATGCGGTATTAGCTACCGTTTCCAGTAGTTATCCCCCTCCATCAGGCAGATCCCCAGACATTACTCACCCGTCCGCCACTCGTCAGCAAAGTAGCAAGCTACTCTCTGTTACCGTTCGACTTGCATGTGTTAGGCCTGCCGCCAGCGTTCAATCTGAGCCATGATCAAACTCTTCAATTTAAAGTTTGATGCTCAAAGAAATTGTTCTGTTATTCGTAAATGAATTTTCAGTGTCACTCTTCAAGACTTGATACTACAAAGTTTTTTGTGATATCAATCCTGCGAGTGCCCACACAGATTGTCTGATAAATTGTTAAAGAGCATTGCGAATCAACGTTTTAACTCGTTGTCGCGAGGTGGCGTATATTACTCGCTTCACCTCAGGAGTCAATCATTATTTTGATTTTTTCTCCTGGACCGAATCGCTTCAGTCCCTGTCACCGCGCTACGCATCTCGCTTTGCCGTGTCAGTGGATGCGCATTATAGGGAGTTCAGAAAAAGGCGCAATACCTTTTTTAATAAAATCTGACTGACTGCTGCATTCCACAGCAAAACACCTGTTTATACTGTGTTATCCACAGATTTACTCACAAAGGGTTAAAAAAATCATTTAACGCGAGATCCACGCAAACGTTTTCGCTACAATATACCCCTGTTAATTATAAAGGCGCCGATGCTTTTATCTTTCAAACTGCAACTCCAGAGGTTTACTTCTATTATGCAACATCGTCCTGTACGCCGTGCTTTACTTAGTGTCTCTGATAAAACAGGGATTGTTGACTTTGCACGAGGCCTTTCTGAATACGGTATTGAACTTCTCTCAACTGGCGGTACTGCGCGTTTATTGGCAGAAGCAGGCTTAGCTGTGACAGAAGTGTCTGACTATACCGGCTTCCCAGAAATGATGGATGGGCGCGTTAAAACCCTACACCCCAAAATCCATGGCGGCATTCTCGGACGCCGTGATAAAGACGATGCGGTGATGGCAGAACACCACATTCAACCTATCGATATGGTTGTAGTAAATCTCTATCCCTTTGCCAAAACGGTCGCTAAGGAAGATTGCAGTCTGGAAGACGCTGTTGAAAATATCGATATCGGTGGCCCTACTATGGTTCGCTCAGCAGCGAAGAACCATAAAGACGTCGCAATAGTGGTTAATAGTGCTGACTATACTCCTCTATTAAAAGAGTTAGCTGACAACGACCATGGTTTGAGCTTAACGACTCGCTTCGACCTAGCCATTAAAGCCTTCGAGCATACCGCGGCTTACGATGGGATGATCGCGAATTACTTTGGGCGCTTGGTACCGGCTTATCATAGCGAAGAGAAAACGCCGTCTGGCCAATTCCCTCGAACGTTAAATCTTAGCCTTATTAAGAAACAAGATATGCGTTATGGGGAGAATAGCCATCAACAAGCGGCTTTCTATATAGAAGACACGCTGTCAGAAGCATCCGTTGCGACCGCTGTCCAACGCCAAGGCAAAGCGCTTTCCTATAATAATATCGCTGATACCGATGCCGCGCTTGAGTGTGTTAAAGAGTTTGATCAGCCAGCCTGCGTGATTGTGAAACACGCTAACCCTTGTGGAGTTGCCACGGCCAGCGATTTACTGCAAGCCTATGACTTAGCTTATGCGACCGACCCGACTTCTGCTTTCGGTGGCATTATTGCCTTCAACCGAGAACTGGATGCTGCAACGGCGCAAGCCATCATCAGTCGCCAATTTGTCGAAGTCATCATCGCCCCAAGTGCCAGCGAAGAAGCTTTAGCTATTACCGCTGCAAAACAAAATGTACGGGTCCTTACTTGTGGTGAATGGCAGCAGCGCCAGAATGGGTATGATTTTAAGCGTGTTAATGGTGGCTTGTTAGTACAAGACCGCGACTTAGGAATGGTAAGCGAGAGTGAATTAACGATTGTCACTAAGCGTCAACCGACTCAAGAAGAATTACGTGACGCGTTATTCTGCTGGAAAGTCGCAAAATTCGTTAAATCCAATGCCATTGTCTACGCGAAGCATAATCGTACTATCGGCATCGGTGCTGGCCAAATGAGCCGTGTCTATTCAGCAAAAATTGCGGGTATTAAAGCAGCTGACGAAGGTTTAGAGGTTAGCGGCTCGGCAATGGCGTCAGATGCTTTCTTCCCTTTCCGTGATGGGATTGATGCAGCCGCAGCAGTCGGCATACGTTGTGTGATCCAACCTGGCGGCTCAATTCGCGATGAAGAAGTTATCGCGGCCGCAGACGAGCATGATATTGCAATGATTTTCACTGGCATGCGTCATTTCCGCCACTAAAGAAGAGGTCAGTACAGAATGAATATTCTAATTATTGGTAACGGCGGCCGGGAACATGCATTGGCATGGAAAGCAGCACAATCGCCCTTAGCGACTAAAGTTTTTGTGGCACCGGGTAATGCTGGTACGGCACTCGAACCCACGCTAGAAAATGTCGCGATTGAGGTAACAGATATCCCTGGATTATTGGCTTTTGCACAACGCGAAAATATTGGCTTAACTATTGTGGGTCCTGAGGCTCCCTTAGTTCGCGGTGTTGTCGATGCTTTCCAACGCGAAGGTTTAACGATTTTTGGACCCACGCAAGCTGCAGCACAGCTTGAGGGCTCTAAATCGTTTACTAAGGACTTTCTAGAGCGCCATCAAATTCCGACCGCGGATTACCAAAACTTCACTGAAATCGAGCCCGCGTTAGCTTATCTTCGTGAGAAATGTGCACCGATCGTTATCAAGGCTGATGGCCTAGCTGCAGGTAAAGGCGTCATTGTTGCCATGACCTTGGAAGAAGCTGAAGCCGCAGTAAAAGATATGTTAGCAGGTAATGCTTTCGGTGATGCTGGGCATCGTATCGTGATTGAAGAGTTCCTTGAAGGTGAGGAAGCCAGTTTTATCGTAATGGTCGATGGTGAGCATGTCCTCCCTATGGCAACAAGCCAAGACCACAAACGCGTCGGTGATGGTGACACTGGACCAAATACTGGTGGTATGGGTGCCTACTCCCCTGCTCCAGTGGTGACTGACGACATCCACCAGCGGGTCATGGAACAAGTTATATGGCCGACCGTAAAAGGGATGGCTCAAGAGGGCAACCGCTATACGGGATTCCTGTATGCAGGATTGATGATTGATGCGGCCGGGCAGCCGAAGGTGATTGAGTTCAATTGCCGTTTTGGTGACCCCGAGACACAACCTATCATGATGCGCCTACAGTCTGACCTAGTTGAATTATGTTTAGCGGGCAGCACAGGACGTTTGGACCACGTTGACTCTCTCTGGGATGAGCGTGCAGCACTTGGTGTCGTTATTGCCGCAGGCGGTTATCCTGATACTTACCGCAAAGGTGATGTCATCAAAGGGCTTCCTCAATCTGACAACACGGACGCTAAAGTCTTTCATGCAGGGACGGTGTTAGCCGGTGAGGATGTGACAACAGCTGGCGGACGAGTGCTTTGTGCTACAGCGTTAGGTGATACTATTGCACAAGCGCAGCAGCAGGCCTATCAACTGACTCGCCAAATTAGTTGGGAAGGTAGTTTCTATCGTCATGATATTGGCCACAGAGCGATAAATCGGAAGTAACCTGGATAGAGGCTAGTCATACTAGCCTCTATTTTTTAGAATAATTAGGCTGTTGCTGACAGAGATTACGAGTCGTCATCAGTAATACTTGCTGCCCTTCTGGGGCTTCGATCCACGCAACATAAGCTGGCGATTGTTGTGACAAACTCCTCAACCGCTGGTTTTCTCTATCGTTAGAGTGAAATGGGGCTATTGTCCTATCACAGGTCTCGACTTGTTGGTCTGATAACCAACGTCCCTGATGTAACGCCACCCTACCATTGATAAGGTCTCGGCTGACCTCCAGCACACGTTGTGCCTCGAATTTTGCGAGTTCTAACTCGTTCACGGTCAAAGGCTGACGAGATTTTGCATATTTCTGCTGCATAAAGGTGGTTGTTCCGTCTTTACGGCTGAATCGCGCTGAAAAGCGATTCTCTGGTCCTTGTAGAGACTGTTTGGAAATACTCACCAATGACTCTTCGTCCCAATGATAAATCGCTTCTGATTCGTCTGAGCCATCGAAGGGAGTAAAGACTGTTTGTAGCGTCGTATAATTTGACGACGTAGTATGTTGCCAAATACGTACCACCCCACGATCTGCCAGATAACCCGTTGCATGGGTTTCAGGTTTCTTTTGAAAAAGGGCGCAACTACTGAGGGAGCAGAAAAAAGGAAGTAGGAGTAAAGTGCGATAAGAGAACAAGCGCATAGCTATCTCTTTATTGAGTAGGTGTGATTACGGTACCGATCAAGAAGGGGAAAGCTCCCCTTCCGATCAAACTTATCACTGTTAAGATGCGATTATTTCACAGCATCTTTCAGAGCTTTACCGGAAACAAATGCAGGAACATTTGCTGCAGCAATTTTGATCTCTTTACCGGTTTGTGGGTTACGACCGGTACGCTCTGCACGGTGATTAACCTTGAAAGTACCGAAACCTACTAGCTGAACCGCATCACCTTCTTTCAGAGACTCAGTGATCGCAGAAAGAGTCGATTCCAGAGCAGTTTTAGCCTGGGCTTTAGACAGATCGGCTTTTTCGGCGATCGCATCAATCAGTTGAGTCTTGTTCATAAGTTATCCTTAAAGTGTATTTATCGCTTGCCAGTCACGAGAGCAAAAAGAATCGATAAACCCTTTTCTACCTTCGCGTTCTGATAGCCTCAAGATTAGCCCCTCAAATGTAGACTAGACAGGGGGCGATTGTGAAGCCTTGAGTACAGGTTATTTGGCTTTGATATCAAATTTCTTAGCTTTTATGCTCAAAAAACACACCGATATTACTTATTGCGTCTTCGCGTAAGTCTTGACGAAGCCCTTTGATTAGCTCCAGGTCTCGTTCTTCGCATTCAGCCAGTAAGCGGAAAATCTCCCATTGTGCATCCCACTCATCGATAACCGCGACGTTATCTTTCAGTTCCTCATCTGTCAGCTCACGACCGTTCTGGGTCATTTCTAACATAGCAACAGTAGTCACTGAGGTTTCACTTACCGCAATCGCATGTTCCAACGTTTCGCCACTTAAACGAGAGTGAACCAGTTCGCTCAATGCAACACATGCGTCAATCGCAGGATAAACGCCATAAATCTCAAAATCTTCACCGGAAGGTATAGCTTCTTCAAACTTCTCTAACTGACTATCAAAGTTAACCTTTGCATCTTTGACTAATAGGGTCTCCCAAACAAGGTCGAGGATGCGGCGATAAAGCTGTGCATTAGCAAAACCAGTATCATGGCAAAACATTTGATAGTTAGGGTACATACGCTCACACAGACATGCCATAAAGGTCACGTGCTGCCAGCTCTCGAGCTTGGCCAGGCGTAAATGAATTGGGTTACGTAACATGCAGGATACTCATTATAAAATCGCTAACACAGTGTATCGTAATTCACCGTGCTTATCAGTGTTATTATCGACCCAGCCAGCGTTGGAAACTTGGTCTATTCGACGCAACGGCATCTGCCCAACGCGTAGGTTCAGGCAAACGATAGCCCCTCAAACACTGTTGAGTCCATGCCAACGCTGATTCAGTACTGATCTGATGCCCAACTGAAATAAAAAGCGGATTACAGCGTACTTTGCTGCGTAGAACCGAACCAATGGTCTGCCCTTGATATCGTAAGTCGGAGACCGAGCCAGGCTCGAGCGATAACTCGGCATATTCGCCACAGAGCCGACTTTTAGCGACACCAATTGTCGGGATATCGACCATCAAGCCAAAGTGACTCGCAACACCGAGTCCACGAGGATGCGCAATCCCCTGACCGTCGATAAACAACAAGTCAGGCTTAATGGTGAGCATTTGCCATACTGCTTCCAACGCCGGACACTCTCTGAATGAGAGATATCCAGGTATATAAGGCAACGTGACAGGTACCCGTGCAACCCGATACTCCACCAGCTCAAGCTCAGGCCACGTCAAGATAACCATCGCAGCACGAGCCACAGTCCCCTGAGCTTCGAAGCCAACATCTCCCCCAGCGATATACCGCGGGCAAAACACGACATCCTTGTCATGTCGAATAACCTGAGTCGCATACTGCTGCTGTAAGGCTTTCAACTCGGCTAAATTAACACTCATCGTTAACGGTGGAACGGCGCAGATAAACGATGAACTGACTCGACAAAAACGCCTGCATTTTCTGGGGGAACATCGAGATGGATACCGTGACCAAGGTTGAATACATGTCCACTACCTTGACCATATTGCTCAAGGATAGTTTGGACTTCAGCTTCGATACGCGCTGGCTGTGCATAAAGGATAGAAGGATCCATGTTGCCTTGTAATGCAACACGATGGCCAACACGTTGTCTGGCTTCATCGATACGTGTCGTCCAATCTAATCCTATCGCATCACAACCTGTATCAGCGATTTGCTCTAACCATTGACCGCCACCTTTAGTAAATAATGTCACGGGAACACGGCGTCCTTCATTTTCATGAATTAAGCCATCAACAATTTTATGCATATAATGCAGGGAGAATTCTAAATAATCTCTACCTGTTAATACACCGCCCCAAGTATCGAATATCATGACTGATTGCGCACCCGCTTTAATTTGCGCATTCAAATAACTTGTGACGCTCTCAGCGACTTTATCTAACATTAAATGCAAAGCTGCTGGCTCGGCATACATCATTTTTTTTACTTTTGTGAAAGCTTTACTTCCGCCGCCTTCAACCATGTAAGTGGCTAATGTCCAAGGACTGCCTGAAAAACCAATTAACGGAACTTCACCCTGAAGATTTTTTCGGATAGTCCGGACGGCATTCATGACATAACCCAATTCTTGTTCCGGATCGGGTACAGGCAGTTTTTTAACGTCTGCTAGGGTTTGAATGGGTGAACTGAATCGCGGTCCTTCACCGGCTTCAAAATAGAGGCCAAGCCCCATTGCATCGGGGATCGTTAAAATATCAGAGAAGAGAATCGCAGCATCTAGCGGAAAACGGCGTAGTGGCTGTAGCGTCACTTCACAAGCTAGCTCAGCATTCTTACATAGCGACATAAAATCGCCTGCGACAGCTCGAGTGGCTTTATATTCTGGTAAATAACGTCCCGCTTGGCGCATCATCCAAACAGGTGTTACATCTGTAGGTTGGCGCAACAATGCGCGCAAATAGCGATCGTTTTTTAATTCATTCATTTTCTAGGCTCTCTTTTGTCTACGCCTAGTGTAACAGCTATTTAAAAATTTCGTGGGCACTACAGACGAAATTATTTCGTTGCAAGCTACCTCTTTCCTCCAGAATTCTACAGCTTAGTACTCTTTTCTTTTATTGCCGAAACTTCATTATCCGTGACCAGTTTAGAAATGACGGTTACATTTTCTTGAAGGGTTTTCTCGTTATCATTAACGGTTTGATCAGTAGAATAGTGTGAATTACCGTTAAAAATACCCCCGCGTTCAATCGATAACTCCCCCGCTTGAATATCACCATCAAGCCTACCTTGCGATAAAATGGTTACAGCCGCTGCTTGACAACGTCCTTGTAAAAACCCATTGATCGTAATTTTTTCTGCTATCAATGTTCCTTGAACCTTGCCTTCCCTACCTATTCGAATTGAGCGATTACTACGAATATCACCTACGACGCTACCCTCTATCAACACATCCGACTCGTTACTGATTTCCCCAGTGAGTATTGCCCCTCTGGCAATCAACGTTTCTTTTAAAGAGCGCTCTTCTTTTACCTGAGAAACTTCAGGGATCTGTGTTTTGATGTCATTTTGCATTGAGTCGATAACATCAATTTTCTTTTTAGCTTTAAACATCAATACCTCTTTTGTTCGCTGATGAAAATAGAATGCCACCGTGCAGCATATTGCTATCCATAACGTGGCAATAAGTACACAGTTGGCGAGTGGAAAATGAGGGGAAAGATAGGCGATTAGTAGAATCCCCCATATTACCCATAGACCCCACAATAGGGTAAATTGGTCATTGCGCATGGGGTATAGGTAATACCGCAATTTTTCAGCGGGGATATTGTGTGAGATCAGCTTTGGATCAATTTTGACGGCAAAGGGCAATGGTATCTTCGATCAAACGTCGAGCGATCGTGCCAATCTCTGGAATTTTCGGTAATTGTGAGACATCAAACCAAGCAGCACTTTTCAGCTCATTGGGATCTATTTCGATCTCACCGCTGCCATACTCTGCAGTAAAAGCACACATTAAGGAATGCGGAAATGGCCAAGGTTGCGAAGCAACATAACGAAGGTTTTTAATGGTAATCCCACTTTCTTCCATCACTTCACGGTGTGCACACTCTTCCAGCGTTTCCCCTGCCTCAACGAAACCAGCCAATACGGTAAAAATAGGCTGTTTATGGCGTTGATGCTGCGCCAATAAAATTTGTTTCCCTTTACGAATAGCGATAATGATGCATGGGGCGATCTGCGGATAATAGCGTTCGCCGCAATGCTCACATAAGCAGGCGAACTCTCTCTTTGAACGATTCATTTTAGATCCGCAATAGCCACACCAACGGTGCGAGCGATAAAATTCTGCGAGTTGAACGCCACGTCCTGCGAGCTGAAATAGCAATTTATCATCCCCCAAAAGGCGACGAACACTTTCCATATCGGTAGACTGATGTTGGCAAATCAGATAGCAGGGTTTCCCTTGATATTCACCTATTTGTCGCGCACCCTCTGGGTTAAGGCCGAGTTCGCTGGCCTTTCCAAAAGGAAGTTGGCCTTGGGGTAGCCAAAGATCCCGACCTTCGCTACACACCCACCATCCCTCTTGTTCTGTCATCTGATTAGATTTAACCACGCTATGCCTCCTAAAAGTCAGGTGAATTCATTAATATAGTCTACGCTTAGTTAACTAACCTTATTCGGAGCAGCCATCATGCTGACTAAACTAGCTAACTTAAGCGAAAAAATGACGGTAAGCCACCCAATGATTGACCAGTGGCTGGCTAGCCGCCGTGAATTATTGGTTGCTTACTACCAATTAATTGGACTCATTCCACAGAAAAATGAAAGTGAACGTTGTGATGAAGTAACACTTGATGCTTTCTGTCAGCGCCTTGTTGATTACCTTTCATCTGGACACTTTAAACACTATCAGCAAATTGAGTTATTGCTGGCCTCACCAGCCCAGCAAAATTTGCTGAGCGCCCTGTATCCACAATTAGAAGACAGTACTCAAACTTTACTTGCGCTGTACGATACCTATTTAGAACCCGCTATCGCTAACGGTGAAATCCCTAAATTACGTACTGTAATTTCGGAAGTGGGTATGCAGCTTGATGCGTTGTTTGATCTTGAAGATCAAATGTTACTTTCAACACAGCTAGTCGGTTCGCGTGAAGATTTATCTGAATTAACGAGTACGCCACCTTCAACGAGCCTGTTAAAACCCTCTCCTTCCCTCACATCAGGAACGTTAGACAGTTAATGACTACTGTTGTGAATTATTCTGAATAAGGTTATGGTGCAGTAAGGAGATCGTGAATCTCCTCTTAAAGCGAAGTTAGCTTATTTATCTTGTCGGAGTGCCCTACTGGGCTGAGACCGTTAATTCGGGATCCGCGGAACCTGATCAGGTTAGTACCTGCGAAGGGAACAAGAGTCAATCCTCTACCTTGATCCGTTTTAACACCTTCAAGGTATATTGCTCCTTCCGAACTCCGGACAAGCATTTTTCTTTCAATGTCGAGAAACTGCTATGTCTGAAACGCTATCACGCCGTGAAAAACGCCAACAAGCGCAACAATTCCTGCAATCCTTAACAGGTGCAACCTTTCCCAACTCCACGCGAGAATGGTTGTCCGGTCCACGAGATGATATCCGTGTACCAGTGAGAATGATCCATCTCTCGCCCACATTGAACAGTGATGCTTCTGTTTACGAAGAAAATCCTTCGATTCCTATATACGATACCTCCGGTCCTTTTGGCGATCCTGACTCCACCCCCAATGTTCACGATGGGATTGCACCACTGCGTGCCACATGGATTGCTGAGCGAATGGACTCTGAAGCGATCAAGCATACCGCCTCGGACTACACGCAACAGCGGTTATCCGATGCCACACTCGAAACCATTCGCTTTCAGAAACCCTTTCAATTTCGTAAGGCGGCTGCCGGCGCTTGTGTCACACAGCTACACTATGCCCGTCGCGGTATTATTACCCCTGAGATGGAGTTTATCGCCGTTAGGGAAAACTTGGGGCGAGCGACACTTCCCGTCGGTGACTTATTACGACAACACCCCGGAGCACCTTTCTGCTCGCAGACTCCACAAGAAATTACTGCAGAATTTGTGCGCCAAGAAGTCGCTGCTGGACGAGCGATCATACCGGCCAATATCAACCATCCTGAATCAGAACCCATGATTATTGGCCGTAATTTCTTAGTTAAAGTGAATGCAAATATCGGGAACTCAGCCGTTACCTCTTCGATCGAGGAAGAGGTCGAAAAATTGGTTTGGGCTACCCGCTGGGGAGCTGACACCATTATGGATCTCTCGACAGGACGTAACATTCACGAGACTCGAGAATGGTTATTACGCAATAGCCCAGTGCCTATCGGGACTGTCCCAATATACCAAGCATTAGAGAAAGCTAACGGTATCGCCGAAGATCTGGACTGGCCGCTATTCCGCGATACGCTTATCGAACAAGCTGAACAAGGCGTCGATTATTTTACTATTCACGCTGGGGTGCTATTGCGATATGTGCCAATGACAGCGAAGCGGCTCACCGGTATTGTCTCCCGAGGTGGCTCAATTATGGCCAAATGGTGCCTCTCTCATCATCAAGAAAACTTTCTTTATCAACATTTTCGCGAAATTTGTGAGATTTGTGCGGCCTATGATGTTTCGCTCTCATTAGGTGATGGGCTACGACCCGGCTCAATTCAAGATGCTAACGACGAAGCCCAATTCGCTGAGCTGAGAACACTAGGTGAGTTAACAAAAATCGCATGGGAATATGATGTACAAGTCATGATTGAAGGTCCAGGCCATGTACCCATGCATATGATCCAGCGGAATATGACCGAGCAACTCACACACTGCGAAGAAGCCCCCTTCTATACCCTAGGCCCTCTGACTACAGATATCGCTCCAGGCTACGATCATTTTACCTCAGGGATTGGTGCAGCCTTTATTAGCTGGTTAGGCTGCGCCATGCTCTGCTACGTTACTCCTAAAGAGCATCTTGGCTTACCCGATAAAGAAGACGTTAAACAAGGACTAATTGCTTATAAAATTGCGGCCCATGCTGCCGATTTAGCGAAAGGCCACCCTGGCGCACAAATCAGGGATAACGCCATGTCTAAGGCTCGCTTTGAATTTCGCTGGGAAGACCAATTCAATCTAGCCCTCGACCCCGAAACAGCACGTAAATTTCATGACGAGACGTTACCGCAGGCATCGGGTAAAGTCGCACACTTTTGTTCAATGTGCGGCCCCAAATTTTGTTCAATGAAAATCAGTCAAGAGGTGCGTCAGTTCGCTAAAGATAATCCTCGAGAGGAGCACCTTCCCCAAAATATCGAAGCTGAAATGCGGGGGATGGCTGAGCAATTTAAAAATGTTGGGGGAGAAATTTACACCCCAATTCTCCCCGAAAACGAACGGAGTCATTAATATGCGCTTTCCTGAAGTCCCCTTTGCACTCGGACTCTACCCTGTAGTCGATAGCGTTCAATGGATAGAACGCCTCCTTAATGCAGGCGTAAAAACGTTACAGCTACGTATCAAACACAATAATAGGGATGTAATAAGAGAAGAAATTCGTCAGGCGATTGTATTAGCTAAAGAATTTGATGCGCGGTTATTTATCAATGACGAGTGGCAATTGGCAATCGACTACCAAGCTTATGGCGTACATCTCGGGCAAGAGGATCTCTTGAAGGCCGATTTATCGGCCATTGAGCAAGCCGGGTTACGGCTCGGTGTTTCAACGCATAGCGATGAAGAAATTGAACGAGTATTACCAATAAATCCCTCTTATATCGCTCTGGGCCCAGTCTACACGACGCAAACCAAAGAAATGGCGATGCCACCCCAAGGTATTGCTCAGGTAACGAAGCATGTTGCCAAACTCAAAACAATTCCTACCGTCGCTATCGGCGGTATTTCTCTAGAGAGAGCAAAGGATGTTCTAGAAACAGGTGTAGGCAGTATTGCGGTGGTGAGTGCCATTACCCAAGCCACTGACTGGCGTGCCGCAGTGGCCGGTTTTCAGCAACTGATTAACGCACAGCAGTAATTATTTATAGAATGAGCCTCGGCTCATTCTATTTCTTTGAAGCCAGGCATTAGCCATACTGATGGCCAGTTTCCAGGTTCTCCGCCATCACAGGTTGGCTGATTATGGTAACTCATTAATTCGAAGCTTCTTCCATTAAAACGCCATACCGCACTCTCACCGCAATCTGCCAATCCGCGTCCGCGGGCAGTATGGTAAAGAAGACCTCGTTGTGAGTCATAGTGAGGATCAGTGAACCAGCTGACGGTTTGTAAATCACCTTGGTTATCCCTAAGCGGAATAGGTAAATCGAGCATTTTAGCCTTTTCGGGGTGATTCTTTGGCACAATGAATAAGATTGATGAGGATTGATAGGCCCCTGAAACACAGTTAATCATCACTAAAGCGTGCTGATTATCGAGAGGCTTGGCGTGACTTTTTTGTAGCGTTTCGTCCTCAGGCGTACACTCTTGATCGGTAAGGAGCTGAGCCTGCGTAGTAAGTACCGTTTCAATTAAATGAGTAGGATCTTTGAGAGGCAAAGGTTTGGTTTGTAGGGCGAAATGGGGTTCTATCGCATAGCGATGTGGGACGTCATTTGCACTCTCTTCACCCGGTGCAATAAGAGCTGTACGATTATGAATTCGGCCTTGGCGTTCATCGATAAAGTTTAATGCTCCCATTAGTCCGGCTAAAGAAGTCCCTTCATCGGGATCCTGCGACAAAGAAAGTGTCGAGGCATTGGTCAGTAGCTGGAGAAACGCTTGGATCTGTACCAAAGAATTTGATGAATAGCCTGCAGCATCATGCTCGCTGTCTGCTTGATGCGACGCTAAAGTTGTTTGCCAACGCTTACCATCTACCCAGATACCTTCTGGCAAATCACTATCATAGCCCGCCATATCCAAGGCTATAGCGCCTCTAGGCCCGGCTTGGTAAGTTAAAATTATCCGAATATCTTCATCGGGATTAGCATTCCGCACATCACAGTCGTTTAAGTTATTACAGGTAACTTGCCATTGCTGAAATAAACGCTGCACCGGCTCAGAAGCGCCAGCGAACGTAGTGAAAAACATCCCCGCGAGCAGTGGTAATACTTTCCAGCGCATCTTCATATCGGGATCCTTAACAAGGCATAAAATAGGGGAGACTCTACATAAAAAAAACCCTGCCTAAGCAGGGTTTTCACTTAACACATCTAATTATTCGTCTGAACCGCCAAGACCTGCATTAAGCAGCTCAGCTAAGCTCGCGGAAGCTTCGTCTGCAGTCACTTGTGGTGCTGCAGGTACTTCACCTTGCTGGCGACGGCGCATACGATCTTGGTGGTATGCATAACCGGTACCGGCTGGGATTAAGCGTCCAACGATAACGTTCTCTTTCAGGCCACGTAATTCATCACGCTTACCTGCCACTGCTGCTTCAGTTAACACGCGCGTCGTTTCTTGGAACGATGCTGCCGAGATAAATGACTCAGTTGCCAGTGAGGCTTTGGTAATCCCTAACAGGTCGCGATGGAAAGTTGCGGCAACTTTACCATTTGCTTCCAGTTCGCGGTTAGCGATCAGGATGCGCGATACTTCTGCTTGTTCACCTTCTAAGAACTCGGTGCTACCGGCAGAGGCAATCGTTGCCTTACGTAACATCTGACGAACGATAACTTCGATATGCTTATCGTTAATCTTAACGCCTTGTAAGCGGTAAACTTCTTGTACTTCGTTAGTGATGTAACGCGTTACTGCGTGTACGCCACGTAGACGTAAGATGTCGTGTGGTGACTCTGGGCCATCGGACACTACATCACCGCGTTCAACACGCTCACCTTCGAAGACGTTCAGCTGACGCCACTTAGGAATCATCTCTTCGTACGGATCGCTACCATCAACTGGTGTAATCACTAAACGACGCTTACCTTTGGTTTCTTTACCGAAGGAGATGATACCGCTGATTTCTGCAAGAATCGCCGGCTCTTTCGGACGACGTGCTTCAAACAGGTCAGCAACACGTGGCAGACCACCGGTAATATCTTTAGTACCGCCAGATTCTTGAGGAACACGGGCTAAAGTATCACCTGAACTGATTTGGACACCATCTTCAAGCTGGACAATTGCATTGCCTGGCAAGAAGTATTGTGCTGGCATATCAGTACCTGGCAGCATAACATCGTCGCCTTTCGCATCAACGACTTTGACCGCTGGACGAAGATCTTTACCACCAGAGGTACGATCTGCTGTGTCCATGACCACCAGCGAAGAAAGACCTGTTAGTTCGTCAGTTTGACGAGTAATGGTTTGACCATCATTCATGTCAACAAAACGTACAAAACCGTTTACTTCGGTGATAACTGGCATTGTATGCGGATCCCAGTTTGCAACGGTATCACCCGCCTCAACTTGCTCACCATCACCTTTCGCCATGACCGCACCGTAAGGAACTTTATAGCTCTCTTTAGTACGACCAAATTCGTCGATCATCTTCAGTTCGGTGTTACGTGAAGTCACAACCAGTTTACCGGCTGAGTTGGTTACCGACTTCGCATTGCTTAGACGGATGGTCCCTTTGTTCTTCACTTGGATGCTTGATTCAGCCGCCGCACGTGATGCCGCACCACCGATGTGGAACGTACGCATCGTCAGCTGTGTACCAGGCTCACCGATTGATTGTGCTGCGATAACCCCGATGGCTTCACCTTTATTGATGATATGCCCGCGTGCAAGGTCACGACCGTAACAGTTTGCACACACACCGAAGTCAGTTTCACAACTCACCACTGAACGTACTTTGATGCTGTCTACAGAGTTCTCTTCCAATACGTCACAGATGTGCTCATCCATTAGAGTATTACGTGGAACAAGAATATCAGCAGTACCCGGCTTCAATACGTCTTCTGCCGTTACACGACCCAATACGCGCTCACGTAGCGGCTCTTTAACGTCGCCACCCTCGATGACCGGAGTCATCAGGATACCTTCGTGTGTGCCACAATCGTCTTCCGTTACAACCAAGTCTTGAGCAACGTCTACTAAACGACGCGTCAAGTAACCGGAGTTAGCGGTTTTCAGTGCGGTATCGGCAAGACCTTTACGAGCACCGTGGGTTGAGATGAAGTACTGTAGTACGTTCAAACCTTCACGGAAGTTTGCAGTAATTGGTGTCTCGATGATTGAACCATCTGGTTTCGCCATCAGACCACGCATACCTGCTAGCTGACGAATCTGCGCAGCAGAACCACGAGCACCGGAGTCGGCCATCATATAGATGCTGTTGAAGGAAACTTGTTGCTCTTCTTCACCATGACGGTTAATCACAGTTTCAGTTTGCAGGTTTTCCATCATCGCTTTCGAAACACGTTCGTTAGCGGCCGCCCAGATATCGATAACTTTGTTATAGCGCTCACCCGCAGTGACCAGACCAGATTGGAACTGTTCTTGGATTTCTGCAACTTCAGCTTCCGCTTCAGCGATGATTTCAGTTTTCGCTGCTGGGATCACCATATCATCGATACCTACTGAAGCACCTGAACGTGCAGCGTAAGCAAAACCGGTATACATGGTTTGGTCAGCAAAGATAACCGTAGGTTTTAAGCCTAAGATACGGTAACAAGTGTTCAGCATCTTAGAGATTGCTTTCTTACCTAACGCTTGGTTAACGATTGAGTAAGGAAGACCTTTTGGAACGATCATCCACAGAATCGCACGACCAACAGTCGTATCGACCAGGCTAGTGCTTGGCACTAACTCGCCATCATCAGTTTTGGTGAACTCAGTGATACGCACTTTTACGCGAGCATGAAGTTCAGCAAGACCTGCACGGTAAACGCGCTCGGCTTCTTTAGGTCCAGTCAGAACCATGCCTTCGCCTTTGGCGTTAACACGGTCACGAGTCATGTAATACAGACCCAATACAACGTCTTGAGAAGGAACAATGATTGGCTCACCGTTCGCTGGGGACAAGATGTTGTTCGTTGACATCATTAATGCACGTGCTTCTAACTGCGCTTCAAGCGTCAGTGGCACGTGGACAGCCATTTGGTCACCATCGAAGTCGGCGTTATAAGCCGCACAGACCAGCGGGTGAAGCTGAATCGCTTTACCTTCGATCAGGACAGGTTCAAAGGCTTGAATACCTAAACGGTGAAGTGTTGGTGCACGGTTAAGTAACACTGGGTGCTCACGGATAACTTCATCCAAGATATCCCAAACAACTGCTTCTTCGCGTTCAACCATTTTCTTCGCAGCTTTGATGGTTGTCGCAAGACCGCGTAATTCTAATTTTCCGTAGATAAATGGTTTGAATAATTCCAACGCCATTTTCTTCGGTAGACCACATTGGTGCAGGTGCAGGTATGGACCAACAGTGATTACTGAACGTCCAGAGTAGTCAACACGCTTACCTAACAGGTTCTGACGGAAACGACCTTGCTTACCTTTGATCATGTCAGCAAGTGATTTCAGTGGGCGTTTGTTCGACCCAGTGATAGCACGTCCGCGACGACCGTTATCCAGTAATGCATCAACCGCTTCTTGTAACATACGTTTTTCGTTACGAACGATGATATCTGGCGCAGCCAGATCCAACAGACGCTTCAAACGGTTATTACGGTTAATCACACGACGGTAAAGATCGTTCAGATCTGAGGTCGCAAAGCGTCCACCGTCCAGCGGTACCAATGGACGTAAATCCGGTGGTAAAACTGGCAGTACTGTTAGGATCATCCACTCTGGCTTGTTACCAGATTGAACGAAAGCTTCAAGCAGTTTGATACGCTTAGTCAGCTTCTTACGCTTGGTTTCTGAATTAGTTTCATTCAGTTCTTCGCGTAATTGCTCGCACTCTTGCTCAAGGTCCATGTTTTTCAACAGGGCCTGAACCGCTTCTGCACCCATCTTCGCGTCGAACTCGTCACCGAATTCTTCTAAAGCGTCAAGATACTGCTCTTCAGTCAGGATCTGGCGCTTCTCAAGATTGGTCATGCCGCCTTCGATCACAACATATGATTCGAAGTACAGAACACGTTCGATATCACGCAGAGGCATATCCAGTAATAAACCGATACGCGATGGCAGTGATTTCAGGAACCAGATGTGTGCAGTAGGTGTTGCTAACTCGATGTGACCCATACGCTCACGACGTACTTTAGTCTGAGTAACTTCAACACCACATTTTTCACAGATCACACCACGGTGTTTAAGGCGCTTATACTTACCGCATAAGCACTCATAATCTTTTACCGGTCCAAAGATACGTGCACAGAAAAGACCGTCACGTTCTGGTTTAAAGGTACGATAGTTAATCGTTTCTGGCTTTTTAACTTCACCGAAAGACCAGGAACGGATCATATCTGGCGAAGCCAGGGCGATCTTGATCGCATCAAACTCTTCGGTTTTAGTTTGCGCTTTTAAAAACTTAAGTAAGTCTTTCACGGATTAGCTCCCGTCGGAGTGAGACTTCTCAGGAGAGCGGCCCGCAGCCAGCTCTCCTGTAACCAGTAGAAAATCGAGTGCTTACTCGTCTTCCAGCTCGATGTTAATACCCAGCGAGCGGATTTCTTTCAACAATACGTTGAAGGATTCCGGCATGCCTGGTTCCATCTGATGATTACCATCGACGATGTTTTTATACATCTTCGTACGGCCATTAACGTCATCCGACTTCACTGTAAGCATTTCTTGCAGAGTATAAGCAGCACCATATGCTTCAAGTGCCCACACTTCCATCTCACCGAAACGCTGACCACCGAACTGCGCTTTACCACCCAGCGGCTGCTGAGTAACCAAGCTGTAAGAGCCGGTAGAACGTGCGTGCATTTTATCGTCAACCAAGTGGTTCAGTTTCAGCATATACATGTAACCTACGGTTACTTGACGCTCAAACTGCTCACCGGTACGACCATCAAATAGCGTGATCTGACCAGAGGTCGGGATATCACCTAGCGTCAACAGCTCTTTGATTTCGCTTTCTTTCGCGCCATCAAACACTGGTGTTGCAATCGGCATACCCTTTTTCAGGTTCTCAGCAAGACGTAACACTTCTTCATCAGAGAAAGTGCTTAAATCGACTTTTTGACGGACATCTGTCCCCAAGTCGTAAGCGCGTTGAATAAACTCGCGCAATTTAGCCACTTCCTGCTGCTGTTTCAGCATGGCATTGATCTTGTCACCAATACCTTTCGCAGCCATACCCAAGTGAGTTTCAAGGATCTGACCGATGTTCATACGTGATGGAACGCCCAGTGGGTTCAATACGATGTCAACAGGGGTACCATTTTCATCGTAAGGCATATCTTCGATCGGGTTGATCTTAGAGATAACACCTTTGTTCCCGTGACGGCCCGCCATTTTATCACCAGGTTGGATTTGACGTTTAACGGCCAGATACACCTTAGCAATTTTCAGAACACCTGGTGCTAAATCGTCACCTTGGGTGATCTTACGGCGCTTAGCTTCGAGTTTCTTCTCAAACTCGTGCTTCAGCTCGTCATACTGTTCAGCCAGTTGCTCTAACTGATTTTGTTTTTCTTCGTCAGTCAGGCCAAGTTCCAGCCAACGCTCACGTGGCAGCTTATCCAGTTTTTCAGCTTCAACACCGCCTGCGATCAGGACAGTTTGAATACGGCTGAATAAACCAGCTTCTAAAATCTGCAGTTCTTCAGACAGGTCTTTTTTCGCCTGCTTCAGCTGCATCTCTTCGATTTCAAGCGCACGCTTATCTTTCTCAACGCCATCACGTGTAAAGACTTGAACGTCGATAACTGTTCCAGAAACACCGTTTGGTACACGTAAAGATGAGTCTTTAACATCTGAGGCTTTTTCACCAAAGATTGCACGTAACAGTTTTTCTTCTGGTGTCAGCTGAGTTTCACCTTTAGGTGTCACTTTACCAACAAGGATATCGCCGCCTTTAACTTCAGCACCAATGTAGACGATACCTGACTCATCGAGTTTAGAGAGTGCAGCTTCGCCGACATTAGGGATATCAGCTGTAATTTCTTCAGAACCCAGCTTAGTGTCACGAGACACACAAGCTAACTCTTGAATATGAATGGTCGTAAAGCGGTCTTCTTGTACCACACGCTCAGAAACGAGGATGGAGTCTTCGAAGTTATAACCATTCCATGGCATGAATGCCACACGCATGTTTTGACCAAGTGCTAGCTCACCGAGATCAGTCGATGGACCATCAGCCAAGACATCACCACGTTCAACCGGCTCGCCAAGTGATACACACGGCATTTGGTTGATACAGGTGTTCTGGTTAGAACGTGTATATTTAGTCAAGTTATAGATATCGATGCCCGCTTCACCCGCGTACATTTCATCTTCGTTAACTTTGATTACGATACGTGACGCATCAACGTATTGAACCGTACCACCACGTTTAGCAACCGCCGTTACACCGGAATCGACCGCAACAGCACGTTCCATACCTGTACCGACTAACGGCTTATCAGCGCGTAGGGTTGGTACTGCTTGACGTTGCATGTTTGCACCCATCAATGCACGGTTCGCATCATCGTGTTCCAAGAATGGGATCAGAGACGCACCAACAGAAACAACCTGTTGTGTAGAAACGTCCATGTAGTCAACTTGGTCGCGGCTGAATAAGCTCGATTCGCCTTTATTACGGCAAGTTACGAGGTCATCGATAAAGGCAAAGTTGTCGTCCAGGTTGGTGTTCGCCTGAGCAATAACGAAGTTACCTTCTTCAATCGCAGAAAGATAATGAATCTCATCGGTCACAATGCCATCGACTACGCGACGATATGGGGTTTCAAGGAAACCGTATTCATTCGTCTGTGCGTAAACAGAAAGTGAGTTAATCAGACCGATGTTCGGACCTTCTGGCGTTTCGATTGGACATACACGTCCATAGTGCGTTGGGTGTACGTCACGCACTTCGAAGCCTGCACGCTCACGCGTTAGACCGCCTGGACCCAGGGCAGAAATACGACGCTTATGCGTGATTTCTGATAATGGGTTGTTTTGGTCCATAAATTGTGAAAGCTGGCTTGAACCGAAGAACTCTTTGACCGCTGCAGAAATAGGTTTCGCATTGATCATATCTTGAGGCATCAGTGTTTCTAAATCGCCTAAAGATAAACGCTCTTTCACTGCACGTTCAACGCGGACTAAACCTACGCGGAACTGGTTTTCTGCCATTTCGCCAACAGAACGAATACGACGGTTGCCTAAGTGGTCGATATCATCCACTTCACCGATACCGTTACGGATATCAATGAGCTTTTTCATTACTTGGATGATGTCGTCGTGGCTCAGAATACCCGCGCCTTCGATTTCATCACGTCCTAATGAACGGTTGAATTTCATACGACCTACCGCTGAGAGATCGTAACGGTCTTCAGAGAAGAACAGATTCTCAAATAGGTTTTCTGCTGCTTCACGCGTTGGTGGCTCACCAGGACGCATCATGCGATAGATTTCTACCAGCGCACTCAGACGATCGTTGGTTGGGTCAACACGTAAGGTTTCAGAAATGTAAGGGCCGTGGTCTAGGTCATTAGTAAACAGCGTTTCGATACGCTTGTGACCAGATTGGCTCAGCTTAGCTAACAGATCTAAAGACAGTTCCATGTTAGCGGCAACGATAAGTTCGCCAGTCGCTTGATCAATGTAATCTTTCGCTGCAACTTTACCAGCAATGTATTCAACTGGAACTTCAATATGTTGGATCTTGTCTTTTTCTAACTGACGAATATGACGAGCGGTGATACGACGACCTTTCTCAACATACACAGTACCGTTAGATTCGATATCGAAAGACGCTGTTTCACCGCGCAGACGCTCTGGAACAAGTTCCATTTGCAGGCGGTTATCACGGATTTCGTAAACAACTTTATCGAAGAACAGATCAATGATTTGCTCAGTCGTATACTCCAGCGCACGCAGAATGATCGTAGCAGGTAGTTTACGACGACGGTCGATACGGACAAATAAGTTGTCTTTCGGGTCGAATTCAAAGTCTAACCATGAACCACGGTAAGGAATGATCCGTGCGTTATACAGGACCTTACCGGATGAGTGCGTTTTACCTTTGTCACTATCAAAGAACACACCTGGGCTACGGTGAAGCTGAGAAACGATAACACGTTCAGTACCGTTGATAACAAAGGTACCATTGTCTGTCATGAGTGGAATTTCACCCATGTAGACTTCTTGTTCTTTAATATCTTTGACGGTGCCTTCTGGCGCTTCACGCTCATAAATGACGAGGCGTAGCTTAACGCGCAGCGGTGCTGAGTAAGTCACCCCACGGATTTGGCATTCCTGTACATCAAAGACGGGTTCACCCAAACGGAAGCTGACATATTGCAGCTCTGAACTACCGCTGTAGCTCTGGATTGGGAATACGGAACGGAAAGCAGCTTCCAAACCGTGTTGACCTTCGGGATCTTGCTCGATGAACTTCTGAAACGAGTCAAGCTGGATAGAAAGGAGATAAGGTATATCCAAAACTTGTGGACGTTTACCAAAATCCTTACGAATACGTTTTTTCTCGGTATAGGAGTAAACCATAGGTTCCTCAGCTAGCTGACAAGTCGGCCTACGTTGTCCGTTTTAGTGGACAGTTATGCAACACTGTTATTATTTTTCATCACCGACAGAAAAAGTCTGTGATGCAATACGTCTTTCTATCACTCTTAAATCATTTCATTGCTATTGCGAGACAGGGAACCCCACGGGGATAACAGTATATTAAGTCGTCGATAGAAAAAGATATTGGCAAGTTAGCTTGGAAGACACAGTGCGAAACACCAAGATAACTCTTTAGCGCAAAAAGGCTGGTAACCATTATAGTCACCAGCCATCAGTCTGCAACTACTCAGACTGTAACCCGAAGGTTATCTTATTTGATTTCAACTTCAGCGCCAGCTTCTTTCAGAGCAGCTTCAAGTGCAGCTGCGTCGTCTTTGCTGATGCCTTCTTTGATTGCAGCTGGAGCAGCTTCAACCAGATCTTTAGCTTCTTTCAGGCCTAGACCAGTTGCGCCACGTACTGCTTTGATGACAGCAACTTTGTTAGCGCCAGCAGCTTTCAGAATTACGTCGAATTCAGTTTTCTCTTCAGCAGCTTCAGCAGGACCTGCAGCAACCGCTACTGCCGCAGCAGCAGAAACACCGAATTTTTCTTCCATTGCAGAAACTAGCTCAACAACTTCCATTACGGACATTGCTGCAACAGCTTCCAGGATTTGGTCTTTAGTGATAGACATAACAATTGTTCCTAAAAATCAGAATTAGTTTAAACGTAAGCGAACACGTTGCGTAAAAAAGTCGGCTTATGCCGCTTCTTTTGCATCGCGAACAGCTGCCAGAGTACGAACCAGTTTGCCTGCAGCGGCTTCTTTCATGGTCGACATCAGACGTGCCAGTGCTTCTTCGTAAGTTGGTAAAGTTGCCAGACGGTCAATTTGTTCCGCCGGGATCAGCTCACCTTCAAAGGCTGCAGCTTTAACCTCAAAGTTTGCATTCGCTTTCGCGAAATCTTTGAACATACGAGCAGCAGCGCCCGGGTGTTCTAAAGAATATGCAATCAGGGTTGGACCGACAAACGTGTCTTTCAGGCACTCGAAAGGAGTACCTTCAACGATGCGACGTAGCAGGGTGTTACGAACAACACGCATGTAAACGCCAGCTTCACGACCTGCTTTACGCAGTTCAGTCATTTTATCTACAGTAACGCCACGGGAATCCGCAACTACCGCAGACAGCGCGCCTTTGGCTACTTCGCTGACTTCAGCAACAATCGCTTGTTTGTCTTGAAGATTTAATGCCATTAGCTTGTGCTCCTGGATTATTTAGCTAGATAGAAACTATCTAGAACTCACTTCACCCAGACTGCGAACAGCCTGAGCGCGAAATACGGTGAGCAGAATCCAGAAAAAAATTTTAAGGTTCTGTCACCGTCTACGCAGGAAATTAAGTTTTTATGCAAAACACCTGCGGTCTTGGACGGAGGCCTGGATAAGGCCAGGCTCCAACCGAAAATCTTGCAATAACACTGAATAAATTACGTTATCGCGCTCTCCAGAGGAGAGAATGGGCGCAAATTTTAGTTCAAATTTCCACCCATGTCAACTTAGTTAGTTGATGCGTTCAGACCAGCTTGGTCGATAGCAACACCTGCACCCATAGTGGTAGACAGGCTAACTTTCTTGATGTAAACACCTTTAGCTGAAGTTGGTTTTGCTTTTTTCAGCGCAACCAGCAGAGATTCTAAGTTCTCTTTCAGTTTATCAGCGTCGAAGTCAACCTTACCGATAGTGGTGTGGATGATACCATTTTTGTCGTTACGGTAACGAACCTGACCTGCTTTAGCATTTTTAACTGCTTCAGCAACGTTAGGTGTTACAGTACCAACTTTCGGGTTTGGCATTAGACCGCGTGGGCCTAGAACTTGACCTAATTGGCCAACAACGCGCATTGCATCTGGAGAAGCAATAACAACGTCAAAGTTCATTTCGCCTTTCTTGATTTGGTCAGCCAAATCTTCCATACCGACTAATTCTGCACCGGCAGCTTTAGCAGCTTCAGCATTTGCACCTTGTGCAAAGACTGCAACGCGAACGCTACGGCCAGTACCGTTTGGCAGTACAGTTGCACCACGAACGTTTTGGTCAGATTTACGAGCATCGATACCGAGGTTTACGGCAACGTCTACGCTTTCAACGAATTTAGCAGTCGCTAATTCTTTCAGTAACGCTACAGCTTCAGTGATGTCGTATTGTTTAGTTGCGTCAACTTTCTCACGGATGTTGCGCATGCGCTTGGTCAGTTTAGCCATTTCTTAGTCCTCCACTACCAGGCCCATGGAACGAGCAGTACCTTCGATAGAGCGAGTCATCGCTTCTACGTCTGCACCAGTCATATCCGCTGCTTTAGTCTGTGCGATTTCTTGCAGTTGAGCGCGAGAAATTTTGCCGACTTTGTCTTTGTTTGGTTTACCAGAACCAGATTTGATACCTGCTGCTTTCTTCAGAAGAACGGCTGCAGGAGGAGTTTTGGTAATAAAGGTGAAAGAACGGTCGCTGTATACAGTAATAACTACTGGAGTTGGCAGGCCTTTCTCTAGGCTTTCTGTTTTTGCGTTAAACGCTTTACAGAATTCCATGATGTTAACACCTTGTTGACCTAAAGCTGGACCAACTGGTGGACTTGGGTTTGCCATGCCTGCTGCAACTTGCAGTTTGACATAGGCTTGTACTTTCTTAGCCATGATAATTCCTCTGTTGGGTATAGCGCCTAAAAAGGCTTCCCGTGGTTATTCAATCTATCGGGCATAGGCCCCATAAATATAAAAGGCGCGAAATTATAATTAAATTTCGCGCCTTATGCAATCAACTATCGCTGATATATTAAGCTTTTTCTACCTGACTGAAGTCTAGCTCAACCGGGGTCGCACGACCAAAGATGGAGACAGAAACCTTCAAGCGGCTCTTCTCGTAGTCCACTTCTTCAACAACACCGTTGAAGTCTGCGAATGGACCATCACTCACACGAACCATCTCACCCGGTTCAAACAGAGTTTTAGGACGTGGCTTATCGCCTGCTTGTTGTAGGCGATTCATGATGGCATCAACTTCTTTATCGCTAATTGGTGCAGGGCGATCTGATGTACCACCAATAAAGCCCATGACGCGCGGGACGCTACGCACTAAGTGCCAGCTTGCATCGTTCATGACCATTTGGACTAATACATAGCCTGGGAAAAATTTACGTTCGCTTTTACGGCGTTGGCCTGCACGGATTTCGACGACTTCTTCAGTCGGTACCATTACCTCACCAAAGAGCTCTTCCATATTGTGCAGTTTAATGTGTTCACGCAGAGAAACTGCTACGCGAGCCTCGAAACCAGAAAACGCCTGAACGACGTACCAGCGTTGTTTAGGTGCTTCAGACATTTCAGAACCTCAGACCAGTGATAAAGGATACTAGGCGAACTAGAATACTATCTAATCCCCATAAAATGAGCGACATAATTGCCGTGACGATCGCGACAATAACTGTTGTCTGCAATGTCTCTTGACGGGTCGGCCAAACCACTTTACGAACTTCGGTTCTTGCTTCACGCGCGAAAGATACTGCTGCTTTACCTTTTGCTGTCGTAAGGAAAGCAATACCGCCGGCTATCGCGATAATGATAACCACGCCTAGCGCACGAAGTGGAAGATTAACTTCACGATAGAAGTAGTTACCCGCGATTGCGATAATCAATAGCGCAAAGACAACTACCCATTTGATTATTTCTAGGCCACGTCCACTCGCCTGAGCTTCAGTACTTGCACTCATAACAACCTACCACCATAAATCAAAAACTATTAAACCTCGCGATTTGCGAGGTAACCAACCCAGTCGGCATTCACCATCTGGAGTTTAACGTCACCCAGAGCCTGTCTCAACAATGATTTGGCTTCTAAAAAATCACTGATGAGCCAGGTTCTGTATCATCGCGAATAAAAAGGGCATCAAATGATGCCCTTTTCACATGCATGACGTCAAATATTATCGTGATTAAGCGATAACTTTAGCAACAACACCCGCACCTACAGTACGGCCACCTTCACGGATTGCGAAACGTAAGCCGTCATCCATTGCGATTGGGTGGATTAAGGTAACAACCATTTTGATGTTGTCGCCTGGCATTACCATTTCAACGCCTTCTGGCAGTTCGATGGTTCCAGTCACGTCAGTTGTACGGAAGTAGAACTGTGGACGGTAGCCTTTGAAGAACGGAGTATGACGGCCGCCTTCGTCTTTAGACAGAATATAAACTTCTGACTCGAACTGGGTGTGTGGCTTGATTGAACCTGGTTTTGCAAGAACTTGACCACGTTCGATTTCTTCACGCTTGATACCACGCAGAAGAACACCAACGTTCTCACCTGCTTGACCTTGGTCAAGAAGCTTACGGAACATCTCAACACCAGTACAAGTAGATTTCGCAGTATCTTTGATACCAACGATTTCAACTTCTTCACCTACTTTAACGATACCGCGCTCTACACGACCGGTTACAACAGTACCACGGCCTGAGATTGAGAATACGTCTTCGATTGGCAGAAGGAACGGCAGGTCGATTGCACGTTGTGGTTCTGGGATGTAAGCGTCTAAGTGACCAGCCAGTTCTACAACTTTAGCTTCCCACTCTGCGTCGCCTTCCAGTGCTTTAAGCGCTGAACCACGAACGATTGGAGTGTCGTCGCCTGGGAAGTCGTATTGTGACAGCAGGTCACGAACTTCCATTTCAACTAGCTCTAACAGCTCTTCATCATCAACCATGTCACATTTGTTCAGGAACACGATGATGTAAGGAACACCTACTTGGCGGCCTAACAGGATGTGCTCACGAGTTTGTGGCATAGGACCATCAGTTGCCGCAACAACCAGGATCGCTCCGTCCATTTGCGCAGCACCGGTGATCATGTTTTTAACGTAATCGGCGTGTCCTGGGCAGTCAACGTGCGCGTAGTGACGAGTTGGAGTTTCGTACTCTACGTGTGAAGTGTTGATGGTGATACCACGTGCTTTTTCTTCTGGCGCGTTATCGATTTGATCGAATGCACGCGCAGCACCGCCGTAAGTTTTTGCTAAAACGGTAGTGATTGCAGCAGTTAAAGTGGTTTTACCGTGGTCAACGTGACCGATGGTGCCCACGTTTACGTGTGGTTTATTACGTTGAAATTGCTCTTTAGCCATCGCTTGTTCCTCTAAGACACAGATAGAATCGGTGAAGTTATCACGTCAACCAGGTCATTATTGCCTGATAAATATGGATTTAATCAAGAACAGAAGGAATCAGGGAGGAAGTTAGGAATGTGGTGCTGATACCCAGAGTCGAACTGGGGACCTCACCCTTACCAAGGGTGCGCTCTACCAACTGAGCCATATCAGCACATCTGGAGCGGGCAGCGGGAATCGAACCCGCATCATCAGCTTGGAAGGCTGAGGTAATAGCCATTATACGATGCCCGCATCCTGGAACTCTGCTACCTGGATCTTTCTGTAGCTTATGAATAATAAAATGGCTCTTATTATTCGAGTCTGCCAGATAAACTGACCGACTTTCGACTGTTTCCAGTCTAAACCGGTGTGAGAAAACTGCTTACTTAAACATTTTTCTTCACTATGCCTCAACCTTAGTAGTTGAGATGGTGGTGGGAGAAGGATTCGAACCTTCGAAGTCTGTGACGGCAGATTTACAGTCTGCTCCCTTTGGCCGCTCGGGAACCCCACCTTAACTTGATTGGTGCCGACTACCGGAATCGAACTGGTGACCTACTGATTACAAGTCAGTTGCTCTACCTACTGAGCTAAGTCGGCATCAAGTTGAGGCGCATTCTATGGGGACTTAGGAAATCATGCAACTAAAAAATTAAGTTTTTTTTCTGTTCGCTCACTCTTTATTCAAATTAAGTGTTTTTAGCGGTTTTTAGTCCAAAATTTAATCGAATATCGTGTATTTGTGACAAGAAATAGGCTTGCTTTACATCATTTCCAGTAAGAATAGTGAATGAAAAATTTCGCTATTTTTTCCATAACAAGACTAAATAATTCGAGCGTTTTTACTTTCCGCCTAGATTTTAACATCTGCTAAATAGCTATATATCATTACATTAACATCTTTTTCCTTTGTACTGCTTACGACAGGTGATAACCTCCAGATATATAATTCCTTTAACTCCTTTAGGTAACTCACTTTCTGGTCTTTTTACTGCCACACTGAGTTACGGATGTCAGACGTATAATTATGAGTACAATCGATTCGTCACCTTTGACTTCAGCTTATTTGCATTTCGATCGTCAGCATTGGGCGGCATTACGTGAGTCAACACCTTTGGTTCTTGATCAACAAGATATAGAACAATTGAAGGGGATTAATGAAGATCTATCCCTAAGTGAAGTCGCTGAGATATACCTTCCCCTCTCGCGTTTACTGAACTTTTATATCAGCTCTAACCTTAACCATCAGAATGTGGTTAAAAAGTTTCTCGGTACTGAACGCAAAAAAGTTCCTTATATCATTAGTATTGCGGGTAGCGTTGCCGTAGGGAAAAGTACGACTGCAAGGGTACTACAAGCGTTACTTAGCCGCTGGCCGGAGCACCGTAGAGTAGAATTAATTACTACAGATGGTTTTCTCCACCCTAATGCCGTATTAAAAGAGCGCGGACTGATGAAAAAGAAAGGTTTTCCTCAGTCATATGATATGCACCGCTTAGTAAATTTCGTTGCAGATATTAAGGCAGGCAAGGAGAAACTTACTGTTCCCGTTTACTCCCATCTAACGTATGACATCATTCCTGAAGAACAGAAGGTTGTGGAAGCCCCAGATATCGTTATTCTCGAGGGTCTGAATGTCCTTCAAAGCGGAATGGATTATTCTCATGATCCTCATCGCGTATTTGTCAGCGATTTCGTCGACTTTTCGATTTATGTTGATGCTTCTGAAGAGTTGCTCAAGCAATGGTATATAAATCGTTTTCTACGCTTTAGAGAAGGTGCTTTTAGTGATCCTAATTCCTATTTCCACCATTATTCACAACTGACAATTGAAGAAGCGAAAGGGATTGCTACAACGCTTTGGGATGAAATCAATGGGCAAAATCTTCGTGAAAATATCTTACCCACTAGAGAAAGGGCTAATCTGATCTTATCGAAAAGCCTCAAACATGCTGTCAGTACCGTCAGCTTACGGAAATAATACTATTCCATTCAATTGGCGGCTCTTAGAGATATTTCGCCGCCAACCCACGCTTTTACTTCGCCTTCACTTTCCAACATTAATGCACCAAATTCATTTATTCCGCGCTCGATTCCGTAAATTTCCCTGTCGCCTATAATGAGTTTAACCTGTCTATCAAGGAAGTTGTCTAGGGCATGCCAACGAGGGAGAAAAGGGGCCATCCCCTGTGTTTCAAAAGTCTGTAAGGCGGCGCGTAGATTGGTGATAATCGCAGCGGATAGCGCATTTCTATCGGTTATAACACCCTCTTGGTAGAGGCTGGTCCAACTTTGATCTATAGATGAAGTAGCCTCTGACTTCATGGCGATATTTATTCCCGCACCGATAACGATATGGGCAATATCGCCGGTCTTACCCGTCATTTCAACTAATATCCCAGCAAGTTTTCGACTATTGATATAAAGATCGTTTGGCCACTTCACTTTCACATCATGGCAGCCAAACTCTATTAATGTTTCAGCTATCACTATACCTACCACTAAGCTTAAACCCATCGCTGCTGCCGGTCCCTGCTCCAACCGCCAGTACATTGATAAGTAAAGGTTGGCGCCAAAGGGAGAAAACCATTTCCCCCCACGCCTCCCCCTGCCAGCTTCCTGATATTCAGCAAGGCAAACATCACCAGTCGTCAGTCTATCAATATTATCGAGTAGATATTGGTTGGTAGAATCAATGACGGGGATTACCTCCACATTATCTGTGTGATACTGCTGAGAGATAACATTTTGGTCAAGTAAGTTGATTGGCGCCGATAAACAATAACCTTTCCCCGTCACCCGATAAGTACTCACACCCCATGTTTCAAGAATTTTTAGGTGCTGATTGATTGCCGCACGGCTCATACCAAGTGATTGTCCTAAGTGCTCACCGGAATGAAATTCGCCATCTGCTAAAATGGCCATGATCTTCAATGTTATGCTGTAATCTTTCATGATAATGTTTCCACTGCATCAACTTCACCTTGAGGGCCAATAAACCTTACTTCTGGTTCCAACCAGATAGCAAACTTCTCATGGACAGTATCTCTGACATACTTCGCCATACCCACTACATCTTCAGGCTTTGCAGCACCTAAATTAACCAAGACCAGAGCTTGCTGTGGATGTACCCCTGCTTGATTAGCAATAAATCCCTTGAGGCCCGCTTGGTCGATTAACCACCCTGCTGCAACCTTTACTAGGTCATTAGATTGCGGATATAAAGGGACATTAGGGTAATGTTCTTTGATTTTCTCAGCATAATGAATAGAGATGACAGGATTTTTAAAAAAGCTACCAGCATTACCTATTTTGCCGGGATCAGGCAGTTTACTACGACGTATCTCGCACACTTTATCAAATATAGATTGTGGTGTAAGAAGGGATGCTTCTACAGCCTTCAGCGGCCCATAAGACAGGTTTGGTTGCCATTGCTTAGCTAAACGAAAACCTACCGCAATAATGACATAACCTTGCTGGTACTGATGCTTGAAAATACTTTCCCGATAACCGAAAAGGCACTCTTTGTTAGTTAATCTTACTACCTTGTTCTGATCAAGATCGAGGATATCAACATATGCGCAAACGTCCTTCAATTCGACACCATAAGCACCTATATTCTGTATAGGTGCTGATCCTACCGTTCCTGGGATCAGTGCTAGATTTTCTAGCCCGGCCATACCCTCCCTTACGGTAAACTCGACGAACTGATGCCAATTCTCACCCGCCGCACAATGAATAAGCCAGTCCTCTTGCGTTTGCTCAATACTTATTCCTTTAAGTTGATTGACGACAACCGTGCCTTCAAAATCGCCGAGGAATAGCATATTACTACCTCCTCCCATCAGCAACCACGGCTTCTCTTGATGAGCTTGCCAGCTTTCACTGAGAGTTTGGATATTCTGTGCATAAACAATACGCTTTGCACTAACAGAAAGGCCAAAGGTATTTAAGGATTTTAAAGAGTTCTGCGAACAAGTCATGGCTTCACCTTGATAGGATATTCATGACTAGTTTACCTGATTTGATGGGATTTTTTTCATTAAACACTACAAGAAGTTAGCGTTTTTGCAACGCAAAAAGGCCATCCGTTAGGATGGCCTTTTTGACTTATTGGATGCCTGGCAGTTCCCTACTCTCGCATGGGGAGACCCCACACTACCATCGGCGCTACGGCGTTTCACTTCTGAGTTCGGCATGGGGTCAGGTGGGACCACCGCGCTAGTGCCGCCAGGCAAATTCTTGGTGCTAAAAACGTGTCTTTTTAACGTACTCGGCGTTAACTTCCCTCGCGCTATTCAGTCACATACCGGTGTATGCTCCTTCTTATCGCTCGGTTGTCGCCTTGATTACGATAAAAATCCATCGTTTCTACAAATTCGTTTCTTAAAATCTGTCAACGCGCTGATAAATCTCTCAATCCAAAACGCCTCTGGCGTTGTAAGGTTAAGCCTCACGGGTCATTAGTACTGGTTAGCTCAATGCATCGCTGCACTTACACACCCAGCCTATCAACGTCGTAGTCTTCAACGTCCCTTCAGGACTCTCAAGGAGTCAGGGAGAACTCATCTTGGGGCAAGTTTCGTGCTTAGATGCTTTCAGCACTTATCTTTTCCGCACTTAGCTACCGGGCAATGCCATTGGCATGACAACCCGAACACCAGTGGTGCGTTCACTCCGGTCCTCTCGTACTAGGAGCAACCCCCCTCAATTCTCCAACGCCCACGGCAGATAGGGACCGAACTGTCTCACGACGTTCTAAACCCAGCTCGCGTACCACTTTAAACGGCGAACAGCCGTACCCTTGGGACCTACTTCAGCCCCAGGATGTGATGAGCCGACATCGAGGTGCCAAACACCGCCGTCGATATGAACTCTTGGGCGGTATCAGCCTGTTATCCCCGGAGTACCTTTTATCCGTTGAGCGATGGCCCTTCCATTCAGAACCACCGGATCACTAAGACCTGCTTTCGCACCTGCTCGAACTGTCACTCTCGCAGTCAAGCTAGCTTATGCCTTTGCACTAACCTCACGATGTCCGACCGTGATTAGCTAACCTTCGTGCTCCTCCGTTACTCTTTGGGAGGAGACCGCCCCAGTCAAACTACCCACCAGACACTGTCCGCAACCCGGATCACGGGTCTACGTTAGAACATCAAACATTAAAGGGTGGTATTTCAAGGTTGGCTCCATGCAGACTGGCGTCCACACTTCAAAGCCTCCCACCTATCCTACACATCAAGGCTCAATGTTCAGTGTCAAGCTATAGTAAAGGTTCACGGGGTCTTTCCGTCTTGCCGCGGGTACACTGCATCTTCACAGCGATTTCAATTTCACTGAGTCTCGGGTGGAGACAGCCTGGCCATCATTACGCCATTCGTGCAGGTCGGAACTTACCCGACAAGGAATTTCGCTACCTTAGGACCGTTATAGTTACGGCCGCCGTTTACTGGGGCTTCGATCAAGAGCTTCTCCTTACGGATAACCCCATCAATTAACCTTCCAGCACCGGGCAGGCGTCACACCGTATACGTCCACTTTCGTGTTTGCACAGTGCTGTGTTTTTAATAAACAGTTGCAGCCAGCTGGTATCTTCGACTGGCTTCAGCTCCAGGAGCAAGTCCCTTCACCTACGCGCCAGCGTGCCTTCTCCCGAAGTTACGGCACCATTTTGCCTAGTTCCTTCACCCGAGTTCTCTCAAGCGCCTTGGTATTCTCTACCTGATCACCTGTGTCGGTTTGGGGTACGATTCAATGTTACCTAGAGCTTAGAGGCTTTTCCTGGAAGCATGGCATCAATTACTTCAGTTCCGTAGAACCTCGTCATCACGTCTCAGCCTTAAGATAGTCCGGATTTACCAAAACTATCAGCCTACTCGCTTAAACCGGGACAACCGTCGCCCGGATAACCTAGCCTTCTCCGTCCCCCCTTCGCAGTAACACCAAGTACAGGAATATTAACCTGTTTCCCATCGACTACGCTTTTCAGCCTCGCCTTAGGGGTCGACTCACCCTGCCCCGATTAACGTTGGACAGGAACCCTTGATCTTCCGGCGAGCGGGTTTTTCACCCGCTTTATCGTTACTTATGTCAGCATTCGCACTTCTGATACCTCCAGCAAACCTCACAGTTCACCTTCAACGGCTTACAGAACGCTCCCCTACCCAACAACACATAGTGTCGCTGCCGCAGCTTCGGTGCATAGTTTAGCCCCGTTACATCTTCCGCGCAGGCCGACTCGACCAGTGAGCTATTACGCTTTCTTTAAATGATGGCTGCTTCTAAGCCAACATCCTGGCTGTCTGGGCCTTCCCACATCGTTTCCCACTTAACTATGACTTTGGGACCTTAGCTGGCGGTCTGGGTTGTTTCCCTCTTCACGACGGACGTTAGCACCCGCCGTGTGTCTCCCGTGATAACATTCTTCGGTATTCGTAGTTTGCATCGGGTTGGTAAGCCGGGATGGCCCCCTAGCCGAAACAGTGCTCTACCCCCGAAGATGAGTTCACGAGGCGCTACCTAAATAGCTTTCGGGGAGAACCAGCTATCTCCCGGTTTGATTGGCCTTTCACCCCCAGCCACAAGTCATCCGCTAATTTTTCAACATTAGTCGGTTCGGTCCTCCAGTTAGTGTTACCCAACCTTCAACCTGCCCATGGCTAGATCACCGGGTTTCGGGTCTATACCTTGCAACTTAACGCCCAGTTAAGACTCGGTTTCCCTGCGGCTCCCCTATTCGGTTAACCTTGCTACAAAATATAAGTCGCTGACCCATTATACAAAAGGTACGCAGTCACACGCTCAAGGCGTGCTCCCACTGCTTGTACGTACACGGTTTCAGGTTCTATTTCACTCCCCTCGCCGGGGTTCTTTTCGCCTTTCCCTCACGGTACTGGTTCACTATCGGTCAGTCAGGAGTATTTAGCCTTGGAGGATGGTCCCCCCATATTCAGACAGGATACCACGTGTCCCGCCCTACTCTTCGAGCTCACAATCAGTGCATTTTCATGTACGGGGCTATCACCCTGTATCGCCGGACTTTCCAGACCGTTCCATTAACACACTGACTGATGCAGACTCTGGGCTCCTCCCCGTTCGCTCGCCGCTACTAGGGGAATCTCGGTTGATTTCTTTTCCTCGAGGTACTTAGATGTTTCAGTTCCCTCGGTTCGCCTCGTTAACCTATGTATTCAGTTAACGATAGTGTGTCGAAACACACTGGGTTTCCCCATTCGGATATCGTCGGCTATAACGGTTCATATCACCTTACCGACGCTTTTCGCAGATTAGCACGTCCTTCATCGCCTCTGACTGCCAGGGCATCCACCGTGTACGCTTATTCGCTTAACCTCACAACCCACAGACGTCTTAGACGCTGTAGACTGTAAAAGTCTTTGAGAGACTCCGAATAATTTTCATTATTCAGTGTTTTCAATTTATCAGCTTGTTTCCAGATTTTTAAAGAGCAATATCTTAAAGACGACTCGTAAGTCAGCTTTAAGATAATTTTATTTTCAGTGAGATACTGAAGATGGTGGAGCTAAGCGGGATCGAACCGCTGACCTCCTGCGTGCAAGGCAGGCGCTCTCCCAGCTGAGCTATAGCCCCATCGATTTTGCAAACATCAGAGTTACCGAAGCAATTCATTCTCAAGCAAGGCGTAACGTTACGAAGCATACATCAGTATGCGAGTGGCGTTACAACACAGCGTGAGGATGAATTTGGTAGGCCTGAGTGGACTTGAACCACCGACCTCACCCTTATCAGGGGTGCGCTCTAACCACCTGAGCTACAAGCCTGCAGATGTTTACTGCTCTCTTTAATTTTCATCAGACAATCTGTGTGAGCACTTCGCAGCAATGTATCTTACAGGTAAGGAGGTGATCCAACCGCAGGTTCCCCTACGGTTACCTTGTTACGACTTCACCCCAGTCATGAATCACAAAGTGGTAAACGCCCTCCCGAAGGTTAAGCTATCTACTTCTTTTGCAACCCACTCCCATGGTGTGACGGGCGGTGTGTACAAGGCCCGGGAACGTATTCACCGTAACATTCTGATTTACGATTACTAGCGATTCCGACTTCATGGAGTCGAGTTGCAGACTCCAATCCGGACTACGACGCACTTTATGAGGTCCGCTTGCTCTCGCGAGGTCGCTTCTCTTTGTATGCGCCATTGTAGCACGTGTGTAGCCCTACTCGTAAGGGCCATGATGACTTGACGTCATCCCCACCTTCCTCCGGTTTATCACCGGCAGTCTCCTTTGAGTTCCCACCATTACGTGCTGGCAACAAAGGATAAGGGTTGCGCTCGTTGCGGGACTTAACCCAACATTTCACAACACGAGCTGACGACAGCCATGCAGCACCTGTCTCAGAGTTCCCGAAGGCACTAAAGCATCTCTGCTAAATTCTCTGGATGTCAAGAGTAGGTAAGGTTCTTCGCGTTGCATCGAATTAAACCACATGCTCCACCGCTTGTGCGGGCCCCCGTCAATTCATTTGAGTTTTAACCTTGCGGCCGTACTCCCCAGGCGGTCGACTTAACGCGTTAGCTCCGGAAGCCACTCCTCAAGGGAACAGCCTCCAAGTCGACATCGTTTACGGCGTGGACTACCAGGGTATCTAATCCTGTTTGCTCCCCACGCTTTCGCACCTGAGCGTCAGTCTTTGTCCAGGGGGCCGCCTTCGCCACCGGTATTCCTCCAGATCTCTACGCATTTCACCGCTACACCTGGAATTCTACCCCCCTCTACAAGACTCAAGCTTGCCAGTTTCAAATGCAGTTCCCAGGTTGAGCCCGGGGATTTCACATCTGACTTAACAAACCGCCTGCGTGCGCTTTACGCCCAGTAATTCCGATTAACGCTTGCACCCTCCGTATTACCGCGGCTGCTGGCACGGAGTTAGCCGGTGCTTCTTCTGTCAGTAACGTCAATGCATGAAAGTATTAGTTTCACACCCTTCCTCCTGACTGAAAGTACTTTACAACCCGAAGGCCTTCTTCATACACGCGGCATGGCTGCATCAGGCTTGCGCCCATTGTGCAATATTCCCCACTGCTGCCTCCCGTAGGAGTCTGGACCGTGTCTCAGTTCCAGTGTGGCTGGTCATCCTCTCAGACCAGCTAGGGATCGTCGCCTAGGTAAGCCATTACCCTACCTACTAGCTAATCCCATCTGGGTTCATCCGATGGTGCGAGGCCCGAAAGTCCCCCGCTTTGGTCTTGCGACATTATGCGGTATTAGCTACCGTTTCCAGTAGTTATCCCCCTCCATCAGGCAGATCCCCAGACATTACTCACCCGTCCGCCACTCGTCAGCAAAGTAGCAAGCTACTCTCTGTTACCGTTCGACTTGCATGTGTTAGGCCTGCCGCCAGCGTTCAATCTGAGCCATGATCAAACTCTTCAATTTAAAGTTTGATGCTCAAAGAAATTGTTCTGTTATTCGTAAATGAATTTTCAGTGTCACTCTTCAAGACTTGATACTACAAAGTTTTTTGTGATATCAATCCTGCGAGTGCCCACACAGATTGTCTGATAAATTGTTAAAGAGCATTGCGAATCAACGTTTTAACTCGTTGTCGCGAGGTGGCGTATATTACTCGCTTCACCTCAGGAGTCAATCATTATTTTGATTTTTTCTCCTGGACCGAATCGCTTCAGTCCCTGTCACCGCGCTGCGTATCGTGCTTTGCCGTGTCAGTGGATGCGCATTATAGGGAGTTCCGCTCAGAGCGCAAGGGATTATTTAAAAAAAATCATCAGTTGCTGGAGAATCATGCAATCCGCTCAATATTTGTAAGATTTTCGAGTTTTTCAAACCGATATTGCTGTAAAACTGGCAAAAGTAAGGTCGATTTATCATCGTTAAGTGTACAAAATGCAATATTAGAAGATCGCGGCAAGGTCGGTAAAGCATAGTCTTTTAGTAGAAATACCGCTCTGCGAGCAACTGCGATGCCTGAATCGACGAAAATCGTCTCTTTCGGGAAAACTTCTCTCAACTCTTCTTTTAATAAAGGAAAGTGTGTACAGCCTAGAATGATAGTGTCTGGAACACTAGGCAGTCTCAACCAAGTCATTACCGCTGCCTTCACCTCATCTAAGCTTACCTCCTGTCGGTGAAGCTTGCGTTCTGCTAGCTCAACGAGAGATGTCGCCCCTAACATTTCAATCTGGCAGTTGGTAGCAAACTGCTTAATCAAGTCATAAGTATATTCCCTGCGTATTGTTCCTTGTGTTGCTAGCAAACCAATCACACCATTACGTGTTAATTGCGCCGCAGGTTTTATCGCAGGTACTACACCTATAACAGGAAAACTAAAAGTATCTCGAAGTCGAGGTAAAGTAATAGTGCTTGCCGTATTACAGGCAATAACCGCAAGATCGATCGAAAATCTCTCTGTTATCTGTTTGGTGATCTGCACAACGCGTTCAATAATAAACGACTCTTCTTTAGTTCCATAAGGGAAGCCTGCATTATCGAACACATAAAGATATCGAGCTGATGGTAATAGCTTTGCTATTTCGTCGTAAACCGAGAGTCCGCCGACGCCAGAGTCAATAATCAATATTGTTGGTACTGTGCCACCATTGGACGAACGTGTTTCTGAAGGATATTGAATCGGTATAACCATTTTTCTCTCGTGCGCTTCTGATTATAGTGACTATGATACCACCCTAGACGACGTTAACTCAGCAACTGATAACGATAGAAGCTGGACATCGTGAAGAGAATCCCTACAATTCTCCGCTGATCAGGCTATTCTATAGGTTCAATTTATGACTCCGGAACATCTTCCCACAGCACAATACGATTCGCAGCTCACTGAAAAGCATCAACGCCTTAGTCAGCTATTATCGTCCTATCAGCACCCTGAGATCGAAGTTTTCCGCTCGCCTGTGAGTCATTATCGTATGCGTGCAGAATTTCGGCTTTGGCATGAAGGCGACGACCTTTACCACATCATGTTCGATCAAGCGACAAAGTCACGCATACCTGTCATGCAGTTCCCTGCAGCGAGTGAATTAATTAATCAGCTAATGCCAATCATGATTGATGCACTTAAGCAGGAGCAAGTACTGCGACACAAAATTTTCCAAATCGATTATCTCACCACCTTGAGTGGCGAAGCGTTAGTCACGCTACTTTATCATCGGCCACTGAATGATGAGTGGATCGCTGCTGCAAAAGTATTACGGGACAAGTTAAGGCAGATGGGGTTCACCATCGACATCATAGGTCGAGCGACAAAAACGAAAATCGTCCTTGATAAAGACTATATAGAAGAAGCACTCAACGTAAATGGCGAAAGACTTATTTATCGACAAGTTGAGAATAGCTTCACGCAACCTAACGCAGCAATCAATATATCCATGCTTGAATGGGCGCAATCTATCACACAAAACGCCACAGGCGATCTGTTGGAACTCTATTGTGGGAATGGTAACTTCTCGATTGCATTAGCGAAAAACTTCAATCAGGTGCTCGCCACTGAAATAGCGAAACCTTCCGTGGAGTCCGCGCAATATAATATTAGCGTTAACAATATCGATAACTTACAAATTATCCGGATGTCCGCAGAAGAATTTACACAAGCGATGCAGGGCGTTAGGGAGTTTAACCGCCTCAAAGGCATTGATTTGAAGGCTTACAATTGCGAGACCATTTTTGTTGATCCCCCTCGTAGCGGGCTCGACGAGAAAACGCTGAGAATGGTACAACAATATCCGCGTATCCTCTATATATCCTGTAATCCAGAAACACTCTGCGAGAATCTGTCTGTACTTTCGGAAACTCACGCGATTTCTCGCGTAGCGCTATTCGACCAGTTCCCTTATACCCATCATATGGAATCTGGGGTGTTGCTGACATTGCGTTAATCTTTCGGAACCCTATTTACGAATAGGGTTCATCTCTTCATGCCCTTCATTATGTAACGCCAACCGTTCTTGCTCACGACGATACCAATAATAAGCCCCTTTCGAAATCATCCTAAGTTGGAGTACAAGGCGTTCCTCGAGTAAACGTCTATGTGTAAGGTCAATATCCAGCGCTTCTGCACCAGCACTAAACACTATTGTGACCATCGCTTCAGCCTGAGCCTCAGTGAAGCTTCGGGGCATATGATTTTCTAGTTCCAGATAGTCGGCCAATTCTGCAATAAAATGTTGAATCTCGCGCGCGACTGCAGCACGAAATGCAGAAGATGTCCCAGAGCGTTCACGCAAAAGAAGTCTAAAGGCATTAGGATTATTACCAATAAACTCCATGAAGGTCGAAACCGAGGTGCGGATGATACTCCCCCCTTTTGCTATACGCTGTCGTGCTTGACGCATAAGTTGGCGAAGCATCAGGCCACTTTCGTCAACCATCGTCAGACCTAGTTCATCCACATCTTTGAAATGTCGATAGAAAGAGGTTGGCGCAATTCCTGCCTCACGAGCGACCTCCCGTAGACTTAGGCTAGCAAAACTTCGTTCAGCACTGAGCTGGCTAAAAGCCGCTTCTACAAGTGCACGCCTTGTACGTTCTTTTTGCTGCGCTCTAACGCCCATGACTTCTGCCTTTTTATCTTTCATGGTAAGACTATACCAAAGTTTGAGCGTACAGCGTTGGAAACATTATTACGCTCTGTTACTTAAATTTTTGCGCAGAAATGCGGAAAATTGGTTTTACCATTTAGCAAATATCGTGAAGATGTTAGAATCTAGTTGTAAAAATGTATAGAGAAATAGGACATATGGGTATGAAACAGTCTTACGATTACGACGCCATTGTCATTGGTTCTGGACCTGGTGGTGAAGGTGCCGCAATGGGCCTAGTTAAACAAGGTGCTCACATTGCAGTTATTGAACGCTATCATAATATCGGTGGTGGTTGTACGCACTGGGGCACGATCCCCTCTAAAGCTTTACGTCACGCAGTTAGCCGTATCATCGAGTTCAATCTGAACCCCCTATACAGCGACCATACTCGCCTACTACGTTCTTCTTTTGCTGATATTCTCAAACATACTGAGAACGTGATTCAACAACAAACTAATATGCGCCAAGGGTTTTATGAAAGAAACCACTGCGCCTTATTCCAAGGTGATGCACGGTTTATCGACGAACACACCATTGAACTCACCAGTCACGACGGTTCGGTGGAAGTCTTAACCGCAGAAAAATTCGTTATTGCTTGTGGTTCTCGTCCTTATCATCCCGATAATATCGACTTCACGCATCCTCGTGTCTACGATTCCGATTCGATCCTAGATTTAAAGCATGAGCCAAGCCATGTCATCATTTATGGTGCAGGCGTAATTGGCTGCGAATATGCCTCGATTTTCCGAGGGCTAGGTGTGAAGGTCGACCTCATTAATACCCGTGATCGCCTACTGGCATTCCTAGATCAAGAGATGTCGGACTCTCTCTCTTACCACTTCTGGAATAATGGCGTGGTGATACGTCACAATGAAGAGTTTGAGAAAGTTGAAGGCGTTGAGGATGGCGTGATTATGCACCTCAAATCCGGCAAAAAAATGAAAGCGGACTGTTTATTATTTGCAAACGGTCGGACAGGGAATACCGATTCTCTCTCATTGGAGAATGCCGGACTTGAAGCCGATGGGCGCGGCTTGTTAAAAGTCAATAATATGTACCAAACCAATCAACCACATATTTTTGCAGTAGGGGATGTGATTGGTTATCCAAGCTTAGCTTCTGCAGCGTATGACCAAGGTCGTATTGCCGCACAAGCCATTATCAAAGGCGAGGCAACAGCACATCTCGTTGAAGATATCCCGACAGGTATCTACACCATCCCAGAGATCAGCTCGATCGGGAAAACTGAGCAACAACTCACTGCAATGAAAGTCCCTTATGAGGTGGGTCGCGCGCAGTTCAAACACCTTGCTCGTGCACAAATTGTAGGGATGAATGTCGGTAGCTTAAAAATCCTTTTCCATCGTGAAACGAAAGAGATCCTTGGGATACATTGCTTTGGTGAAAGGGCTGCTGAGATTATTCATATCGGCCAAGCCATTATGGAACAGAAAAATGGTGGTAATACCATCGAGTACTTCGTTAATACCACCTTTAACTATCCAACAATGGCCGAGGCTTATCGCGTCGCCGCATTAAATGGTTTAAATAGACTGTTTTAGAACATCTGCCGGTAGAGCGTACATATGTGCGCTTATCGCCTCTGCGAGTTGCTCATAGCGGCTACGCAGAGGTGATCCTGGACGGTAGATTAATGCTACCGTCCGTTGTGGCACTGGCAATTCACATCCAATGTAGCATACACCGTCTCTTTCCCTTTCCGCCGGAACGGACAGCGCGGGCATCAACGTCACGCCGCTACCCGCTGCAACCATATTCCGTAGTGTCTCAAGGCTGGTCGCACGAAAATGCGTATCCTCGTCAGCTCCCGCTTGGAAACAGAATCCCATCGCTTGATCGCGTAGACAGTGACCGTCCTCTAACATGAGTAATTTCTCACCGGAAAGCTCGCTCATTGAAATAGTCTGCCGCTGGCACCAAGGGTGATCACTGTAAACCGCCAACTTCATTGGTTCGTCGAATAAAGGCACTTCAATGAAAGTTTCTGACTCTTTAACTAACGCCATAATGGCACAGTCTAATTTACCGCTATCGAGCTGGGCTAATAGCTGATGGGTTTGTGCTTCATGAAGGTACATCTCAAGTTTCGGAAAACTTTTATGAAGCATAGGAATTATATGCGGCAATAAATAGGGGCCGACGGTAGGGATTAAGCCGATGTGTAAAGGTCCTGACATGGTTTCGCCTTGCTGGCTCGCCATCTCTTTAAGGATTTTCACTTCTCTCAAGACGGTCCGAGCTTGGTCGACAAGGAGTAAGCCTGCTTGCGTGAACAGAACTTTGCGACTGGTTCTTTCAAGTAACATGACGCCTAGCTCATCTTCCAGCTTGCGTATTTGTCCACTTAAGGTGGGTTGGCTAACATGACAAGCGTCCGCTGCTCGTCTAAAATGACGATGTTCTGCGAGCGAAACAAGATATTCCAGATCACGGATGTTCATTAATCCCCTTCCTTCATGATAGGTCGTAACGATAGGTAGCATAGCAACGAACGATTGGCCCTATCAAGGAATGTCTCATATTATTAACTCATCAAACAGTTAACCTATATCAAATAGTGGAGTACAACATGCCATTAGAGAATCAAGAAGGTAAAAACGTCCCGCAAGTAACATTCCACACCCGTCAAGGTGACAAATGGGTCGATCTGACAAGTGATGATTTATTCAAAAACAAAACTGTAATTGTTTTCTCATTACCTGGCGCCTTCACGCCAACTTGCTCTTCAAGCCATCTTCCACGCTACAACGAGCTACACAGCGTATTCGCTGCTCATGGCGTCGACGAGATCTTATGTGTCTCAGTTAACGATACTTTCGTTATGAACGCTTGGAAACAAGATCAACACGCTGAGAAAATTACCTTTATTCCAGACGGTAATGGCGATTTCAGTCGCGGCATGGGTATGTTAGTCGGCAAAGGTGATTTAGGCTTCGGTGAGCGTTCGTGGCGTTACTCTATGCTGGTGCGCGATGGTAAAATCGAGAAGATGTTTATCGAGCCGGACCAACCAGGTGACCCGTTTGAAGTTTCCGATGCTGACACCATGCTGAAATATTTGGCACCAGACCACAAATTACAGGAGTCTGTGTCAATTATTACTAAGCCAGGTTGTCCTTTCTGTGCAAAAGCGAAACAACTTTTGCAAGATAAAGGTCTACAATATGAAGAGCTGGTATTGGGACAAGACGCTACCACCGTTAGCTTACGTGCTATCACAGGACGTTCTACCGTACCGCAAATCTTTATCGGAGGCCGCCACATCGGAGGCAGCGACGATTTAGAGAAGCACTTCGCAGTATAAAATTATAAGAAGCTAGTGCCACACCAGGATAGCGGACGATTTCTCGTCCGCTTTTTTTTATGCTAAACGCGCCCGTGCTTGCTCAATCGCATAGGTAACTTGCTCGCGTGCTACGCCGCCTTTGGCATTACGCTTATCTAGGCAAGACTGAAGCGATAATAGTGGATAAACGTCTTCCTCAATCGTATCGCTAAATTGCTTGAAATGTTCCAAAGATAATTGTTCCAAAGGTATACCTTGTTTAATCGCTGCCACCACAACCTCACCGACAATATGGTGAGCTTCACGGAAGGGAACACCTTTAGCAACGAGGTAATCGGCCAATTCAGTGGAGTTAGCATAGCCTTGTTCTGCCGCTTCTTTGCAGCGAGCGGAATTAAGCTGAATATCTTCCAATACCAAACAGCTCATATGCAGACACTCTAACCAAGTATCTAACGCGTCAAATAGCCCTTCTTTGTCTTCTTGCATATCTTTGTTGTAAGCAAGAGGTAATCCTTTAAGCGTCATCATCATACCGGTCAAAGCACCCTGTACGCGGCCACACTTGCCACGAATCAGCTCTAACGCGTCAGGGTTTTTCTTCTGCGGCATTAAAGATGAACCAGAGGTGACTTTATCCGAAAGTTCGATGAACCCCGCCTCACCTGAGTTGAAGAAAATCATATCTTCAGCGAAGCGTGAAAGATGCATCATACTAATTGAAGCATGGCCCATTAATTCCAATGCATGGTCACGGTCCGAAACTGAATCAAGACTATTACGGGTAGCACTAGAGAAGCCTAACCACTCAGCAAGTTGTTCACGATCAATAGGGTATGCAGTTCCAGCTAGGGCGCCACAACCTAAAGGGCTAACATCAAGGCGCTTCAACGCATCTTCTAAACGACTTTGATCACGCGCTAACATCTCGGTATAAGCTAAACACCAGTGCGCAAAAGTGATAGGTTGAGCGCGTTGTAAATGGGTATAACCTGGCATTACTACGTCTTGGTGGGCTGCAGCAGTCTCGACCAGTGCACCTTGTACCGCACGCACCGCAGTAATTAATTCGTTGACTTGGAATTTACACCATAACTTTAAATCGGTTGCGACTTGATCGTTACGACTCCGGCCAGTGTGGAGTTTTTTCCCTAAATCCCCGACCTTGTCGATAAGTTTACCTTCGACCCAACTATGGATATCTTCTGCATCGCTTTCCAGAATCTGCATTGGGTTATCGCGTACTTCGGCCAATAATTCAGCTAAAGCTTGCTCCAGACGTTGTTGCTCTTCATGAGTCAAAACATTGACGGTAACTAAGGCTTTTGACCATGCCACCGAGCCAGTAATATCTTGCTCAGCCAATCTATAGTCAAAACGTAATGAGTCGTTGAAATGTTTGAACCGTTGATCGGCTGCCTGGGTGAACCGTCCGCCCCACAATGCCATGGTAACTCTCCTGAAAAATAGATAAGGAGGTGGCCCTGCGGCCACCTAAAGACTTATTGTTGTTTTAATGCCCGGATACGAGAAGAGAGCGAGTAAAGACGGATGAATCCTTCCGCATGGCTATGATCATAAACTTCATCTTCACCAAAGGTCGCGAACTCTTCAGAATAGAGACTATTCTCAGATTTCTTCTTAATTGCCGTGGCGTGTCCTTTATAAAGGCGGATAACGACTTCGCCATTTAGCTCTTCTGCTAATGATTCAGCAGAGGCTTGCAGCGCTTTACGGATCGGAGTAAACCAACGTCCGTCATAAACCACATAAGACATTTCTAAGCCAAGCTGCTCACGCCATTTGAAACTATCACGATCTAATACCAGTTGTTCAACAGCACGTAAGGCATTCACCATAATGGTACCGCCCGGCGTTTCATAACAGCCACGTGACTTCATACCAACTAAACGGTTCTCAACAATATCAATCCGACCAACACCGTGTTTGGCACCAAGAACATTCAGTTTTTCTAACGCTTGGAACGGACTTAATCTTTCACCATTGACGGCGACGACTTTACCTTTCTCGACCGTCAGGGTCACTTCTTCTGGTTGATCTGGCGCTTCTAATGGGTCGACTGTCCATACCCAGCAATCTTGATTTGCAGCATTGGCAGGGCTCTCTAATACGCCGCCCTCAGTGGAGATGTGCCACGCATTTTCATCACGGCTATAAATCTTTTCTAAACTGGCAGTGGTAGGGATATCACGCTGCTTGAGGTAATCCAAGAGGGCTTCACGAGAACGTAGATCCCACTCACGCCAAGGTGCAATTACTTTCAGCTGTGGCGCTAGGGCCGCGTAAGTGCTCTCAAAACGAACTTGGTCATTACCTTTACCCGTTGCACCGTGGCATAGTGCGTCTGCACCCACTTTTAGAGCCACTTCAACTTGGGCCTTAGCGATAATGGGACGTGCCATAGAGGTACCTAGCAAGTAGGTTCCCTCGTACAGAGCGCCGGTTTGAAGTACTGGATAAACATATTCACGGATGAACTCTTCACGCAAATCAACGACGTGACATTCGCTCGCGCCAGACTGCATCGCCTTTTTCTCAACACCTTCTAAATCAGCAGGATCTTGGCCAACGTTGGCAACAAATGCGACAACTTCACAGCCATAATTTTCTTTTAACCACGGAATAATCGCCGAAGTATCAAGACCACCTGAATACGCTAAAACAATTTTATTAATATTTTGAGTTTGCATTATAGATCCTTGAAAATATTCTTTAGTTCACGCAACAATTCGCGTACCAATGGCTAGGCCATTAAATAAGTCTGGCAGTTTTTCGGCATGTCGCCAGCTGGCAATATCGACCGGTCTGTTTAAGGTCCGTGCAGCATCTAACGCCGCATTCACCTTCACAATCATTCCATCAGTAATGATGCCTTGTTCAATCAACGTTTCCGCCATTTGTGCTGACATCTCATCAATCTTTTGCCCTTTGCCGTCCAAAATACCGCTTACGTCGGAAAGGAGAATTAAATCTGCACCTAAAGCTGCTGCCAGGGCCGTCGCCGCTTGGTCTGCATTAACATTCATGAGCAGCCCCCCATCAGTAATACCGATAGAACTGATAATTGGCAAATATTCAGCTGCTAAAAGTGTATGTAATAGTGCCGGATTCCCGGCAGTGGCCTTACCTACGTGGCCAAGTGATTCATCTAATTGTGTGACGTCTGTGATATTGCCATCGCCCAGCGACAGTCCAACAGCAGAAATACCATATTTTTTTGCCCAGGCTAACAAAGTCTTATTCGCTGTTCCGGCTAAAGCACCAGTGATGATATCGATTTGGTCAGCAGGGGTGACACGTAATCCGTTCTGCTTTTTCACTGGAAGATTAAGTTGGCTCATGAGTTCATCAACCAAACAGCCCCCACCGTGCACAATAACTAACGGTCGTTGATGTTGCATACGATACTGCTGCAGGGCGTCAAAGAGCCGAGACAGAGCTTCTTCACTGTCTAGCAGAACCCCACCTAGTTTAATAATTAATGGATTTTCCATAATCGATAACTCTTCTTAAAGTAAAGAAAGGGTGGATGAAAAATTAAACCGAATATTCAAGCATTGTACTGCTTGGGAAGCCGCCCCTTTTAATAAATTATCTTCAACACTCACCAGGATCAGATGCTGATCTTCGACGGCAAAGCCAATATCACAATAAGGTAGCCCTACTACGGATTTCAATGCAGGAACCCCTTCATCATAAATTCTGACTAACGGCTGACTATCGTAAGCTTGATGGAAGATTGCCAAAATGTCTTCACGAGAGACCGCCTGTGTTAATTGGCAAGTGATTGTTTCTGATATGCCTCGAGGAAAATTGCCCAAATGAGGCGTAAAGATAACTGGTGTACCGAGATGTGTCGCAATCTCAGGCTGATGACGATGAGTAAAAATACCATAGGGTTGTAAGCTGACTTCGCACAGACTTGTTTTCAGTGAAGCCTTACGTCCTGCTCCGCTCACACCGCTCGTCGCATTGATAACTGGCCAGAATTCGGTGTTCAGTAATTGGCGGTCCAGTAAAGGTTTTAACGCTAATTGGGCAGCTGTTGGGTAACAACCTGGTACTGCAATCAGTTGTGCAGTTTGAATTTTTTCAGCCTGCCACTCGGCTAAACCATATACTGCCTTCGCTAACCAGTCTGGATGTTGGTGAGTAAAACCATAATAACGGGTATAAAACGCCGGATCATTCACCCGATACGCGCCAGATAGATCGAACACAGTACAACCTGCATTAAGAAAGATTGGGGCGAGATCATGGCTTACTTCATGAGCAGTAGCTAAGAACACTACATCGTGCTGGTCAGCAAGAGCTTGTGGGTCAGACATACCGTGTAAAGGGATATCAAGGCAGCCTTTGAGTTGCGGATAAAGATCTGATAATAATTTACCTGCATCTTCACTTTTCGCAGACACTGCCAGTGTGGCGAGGTTAACTTCAGGGTGACGATTCAAGTAGGTTGCCAGTTCCGCACCGGCATACCCGCTAGCGCCAACAATTAATGCATTTAACATTAGAAAAGACCTTTCTTAGCTCTCGTAAACAGGTGCGGGTTAAGTTACTACTTTCCCTTGAATCGTGAATAAATCGTTGTCATCTCAACGGTCAATAATGTATTTTTATTCACATAATTTGCATGATTATTTGTACATCCTAATCAAAGGAGCGTCAACAGTGAATAACAAATTACCACCATTTATTGAGATTTATCGTCAGTTAATTGCCACCCCTTCTATTAGTGGTACAGAATCTATACTAGATCAGAGTAATGAACCTCTCATTACGTTACTCGCAGGTTGGTTCGAAAATTTGGGATTTCAAGTCGAACTTCAGCCCGTGCCGAATACACGGAATAAATTCAATTTATTGGCGAAGTATGGGCAAGGTTCTGGTGGTTTGTTATTAGCGGGACATACTGATACGGTACCCTATGATGAAGGGCGTTGGACACAAGATCCTTTCACGCTTACAGAGCGAAATGACCGTTTATATGGGCTAGGGACCGCAGATATGAAAGGTTTTTTTGCGTTTATTTTGACGGCATTAACGCAGTTGGACCTGAGTAAGCTCACTAAACCACTCTATATCCTCGCCACCGCCGATGAAGAAACAACAATGGCGGGTGCAAGTTACTTTGCGCAATCGACTTCTATCCGCCCTGATTGTGCCATCATTGGTGAGCCAACCTCATTACAGCCGGTACGGGCGCACAAAGGTCACCTCTCTAAAGCCATTCGCATCGAAGGCCATTCGGGTCACTCCAGCGATCCGGAAAAAGGGATCAATGCGATCGAGCTCATGCATGATTCCATTACCGCACTTCAAGGTTTGCGCCACCAATTAAAAGATCGTTTCAACCATGATGGGTTTGTTATCCCTTACCCCACGATGAATTTTGGTAAAATTTCTGGCGGGGATGCCCCAAATCGAATTTGTGCCTGTTGTGAATTGCATATGGATATACGCCCTCTTCCTGGGCTCTCTCTTACCGATTTGCACGACTTGCTCGCACAAGCATTAGCGCCAATTAGTGAGCAATGGCCTGGACGGTTAACAATCACTGACTTACATCCGCCTATTCCCGGTTATGAATGTCCGGTACATCACCCATTGGTAGCATTAATCGAAAAAGTATTAGATACCGAAACCGCGATCGTCAATTACTGCACTGAAGCTCCTTTTATTCAGCAGCTGTGTCCGACCTTAGTGTTGGGGCCAGGTTCAATTGAGCAAGCGCACCAACCTGATGAATATCTTGAGACAAAATTTATCGAGCCCACTGATCAATTGCTGAAAAAATTAATTCATCATTTTTGCTAAGTGAGAGATCGGGTCTCTGCTTCAAGAGATAGCTTAAAAAGCTTTATGACTTGAGTAAGCTCAACATAATTCGCTCCTAAAGTACTCATTGAGCATTCACACACTAGGTTTTGAAAACACTGGACACTTTACTGGCATTTGACGTTCTTTCCGTTACATGGCTAGATAGGTATACAGAAAACCAATAACAATAATTAATGGGCAGACAACAGTTAAGGGGTTAACGCGTCACATGAACGAACAATATTCAGCTATGCGTAGTAACGTGAGTATGCTTGGAAAACTACTTGGCGATACGATTAAAAATGCCCTCGGCGATGAGATTTTAGAACGTGTTGAATCGATAAGAAAACTTTCCAAGGGTTCACGTTCTGGAAGTGATGAGGACCGTGAAGCCTTACTGAACACTTTACAGAATTTATCTAATGATGAGTTGCTCCCTGTAGCCCGAGCATTCAGCCAATTCCTTAACCTAACGAATGTTGCAGAGCAGTATCAAACTGTTTCACATCAATCTCCCGGCGAAAGCCCACCGGAAGTATTACAAGCGACCTTCGAACGTTTGAAAAAAATCCAAAACATTTCTGAAAAAGATATTTGTCAGGCAATCGAAGAACTTTCTATCGAGCTGGTATTGACTGCGCACCCGACCGAAATTACCCGTCGGACGCTCATTCATAAGCTAGTCGAAGTTAATAACTGCCTTGAACGCCTCGACCATAATGACTTAACCGAATATGAGACGTCGAAAATTATGCGTCGTCTCCGCCAGCTCGTCGAGCAAGCTTGGTACACCGATGAAATACGTAAACAACGGCCAACTCCTATCGATGAAGCGAAATGGGGCTTTGCAGTCGTTGAGAATAGCTTATGGGAAGGTGTTCCTGCTTTTTTACGTGAATTAAATGAACAAGTTCATGCCACCTTTGGTATCACTCTCCCTGTTGATTTCGTACCAGTAAAGTTTACCTCTTGGATGGGGGGAGATCGCGACGGTAACCCTAACGTCACCGCGACCGTTACTCGTCAAGCTATTCGACTGAGCCGTTGGAAAGCTGCGGACCTTTTCATAAAAGATATGACAGTGCTCATTTCTGAGCTATCGATGTCGAACTGTGACGACGTCGTTAGGGCAATGTGCCACGATCCGGAAATTCAAGAACCTTACCGCTTTATCCTTAAGCGCTTAAGAACCCAACTTATCTCTACTCAAACTTACTTAGAGTTACGCTTAAAAGGCGAAGATGCTACCCCGCCTAAAGATATTATCGTCAGTAATGAACAACTTTGGACCCCTCTCTACGCACTCTACGAGTCGCTACAAAAAAGTGGAATGGGGATTATTGCCAATGGTCATCTTCTCGATACGTTACGTCGCGTTAAGTGTTTTGGTGTGCCACTGGTACGGATCGATTTGCGTCAAGAGAGCACTCGCCACACGGAAGCCATTTCTGAAATTACCGGTTACTTAGGACTGGGTGATTATGAAAGCTGGTCTGAGGCCGATAAACAAGCTTTCTTAATTCGTGAACTCTCTTCTCCTCGTCCATTATTACCTCGTCACTGGCAGCCAAGTGAGTCCACCCAAGAAGTATTAGATACCTGCCAAGTCGCGGCAGAAGTTCCACAAGGGTCGATTGCGGCCTACGTCATCTCTATGGCGAAAACGCCCTCTGATGTGTTAGCGGTACATTTACTCTTAAAAGAAGCGGGTATCCGCTATGCGCTTCCTGTTGCACCGTTATTTGAAACATTGGATGACTTAAATAACGCTGATAGCGTCATGACACAATTACTCAGTATTGATTGGTATCGTGGCTTTATCCAGGGCAAACAGATGGTCATGATCGGTTATTCCGATTCCGCTAAAGATGCCGGTGTGATGGCGGCCAGCTGGGCACAATATCAAGCCCAGGATGCCCTCATTAAAACCTGTAATAAAGCTGGCATCGCCTTAACCTTATTCCACGGTCGTGGGGGGTCGATTGGCCGTGGCGGTGCCCCCGCCCATGCTGCCTTACTATCACAACCGCCAGGTAGCCTGAAAGGCGGACTTCGTGTCACCGAACAAGGCGAAATGATCCGCTTTAAATATGGCCTGCCAGAAATCACTATTGCGAGCTTAACCCTCTATACCAGTGCAATTTTGGAAGCGAATCTACTACCACCTCCAGAACCCAAAGCTGAATGGCGTGAGGTGATGAAACAACTCTCGGCAGACTCCTGTGACATGTATCGCGGATATATCCGTGAAAACAAGGATTTTGTCCCTTACTTCCGTTCCGCTACGCCAGAACAAGAATTAGGTAAACTGCCGCTGGGTTCTCGACCAGCCAAACGCCGTCCAACCGGTGGCGTTGAGTCGTTACGCGCTATCCCTTGGATTTTCGCTTGGACCCAGAACCGCTTAATGCTTCCTGCATGGCTGGGTGCTGGCGCAGCTTTGAATAATGCGATTGATCAGGGCCAACAAAAAAATCTAGAAGAGATGTGCCGGAATTGGCCTTTCTTCTCAACGCGTATCGGTATGCTGGAAATGGTATTTGCTAAAGCTGACCTTTGGTTGGCTGAATATTATGACCAGCGTTTAGTCGATCCAACACTCTGGTCTTTAGGTCAGCAATTGCGTGATCAACTTGCAGAAGATATCAAAACCGTATTAACCATCGCTAATGATGCACATCTGATGGCTGACCACCCATGGATCGCTGAATCTATTGCGTTACGTAATGTCTATACCGATCCGCTTAACGTACTACAGGCAGAGTTATTGCATCGCGCTCGTCAAGCTGAAGCCAATAACCTCCCGACGGACCCTAATGTTGAACAAGCGTTAATGGTCACCATAGCTGGCGTTGCGGCAGGAATGCGTAATACAGGCTAGATTACAAAAGACCGAAAAAAAAGCACCTTATTAGGTGCTTTTTTATTGAATTAAATTAGCTTGGCTAAACGATTAAGATCCGAGAGTAACGCCCCCGCGGTCACATCCCGCCCTGCTCCCGGTCCACGTATCACTAATGGATTATCCCGATACCATCGACTTTCAATTGCAAAAACATTATCACCTGGCAAGAGAGCGGCCAGAGGATGATCTTGACGCAGAGCTTCTAAACCGACTCGGGCTTTACCCCGTGTATCAAATCGAGCGACATAGCGCAGTACTAAACCTAGCTCTTGAGCCGCCTCAAAACGCTGTTGGATCTGCTCATCTAAGGCTTCACTATTTTCAAAGAAATAGTCCATCGAATTTTCACGACAGGCTTCGGGAACTAATGACTCTACTTTCACTTGATGGGGTTCAATATCTGATCCCGCCTCGCGCGCAAGAATAACTAATTTACGCATCACATCGATGCCGGAGAGATCGACACGTGGATCCGGCTCTGTAAGCCCTTGCTGCCAAGCTTGATCAACTAATTCGCTAAAAGGAATAGACCCATCATACTGCAGGAACAGCCATGAGAGCGTGCCGGAAAAGATACCGCTAATTGATAGAATGGTATCTCCGGAATTGCGTAAATCCCTTACCGTATAGTTAATAGGTAAGCCAGCACCGACTGTTGCGTTAGTTAACCAATAACGCCCGGTCTTATCAAAAGCATCACGAAGCTGCCGCCACCGCTGATTAGAGGAGGCCCCCGCCACTTTATTCGCACTGATTACATGGAAACCATAGCTGGCAAAATCTAAATATTGCTCTGCCAGCGCTGCATTCGCGGTCACATCGAGTACCACTAAATCATCAAGAGGATGATCACGCATCCAGAGAAAGAGGGATTCTTCATCTAAAGCTGTCGCATCGCGCTCGAAGTTTGCCAAACTTTCTGCGGCGTTAAGCCCCTCGTAGTTGAGTAGACTCCGTCGGCTGTTGGCAACACCGACTAATACAAAATCCATCCCGGTACGTTCAGAAAGATTCTCTTGTTCGCGAGAAAACAGCTCTAACCAGCGAGATCCAATGTTCCCTTTACCAAACAGCATAATACCTACACGCTTTTCGGCACGAAATAGTGATTGGTGCAGCCCTTGAACTATCGGAGGGAGTGCCGTTTTACGTAACACAGCAACTAAACTCAGTTTTTCCTCCGACTGCCAAACGAACTCCACCGGTAAGTCTTTAATTTGTTGCCAAAAACGGTGACAGTGAAGTGGGTTTTGTGTCACCCCTGCGCCCACCATTGCCACCAGCACCCGGCCTTCACGTAACCGTAAACTAATCGGTAGTCCTGATGCTTGAAGCTGTGAAAATGCACTCTCGACAAGTTCTGAGGTATAGCACAGTTGCAGCAACTGGCGGTCGGTATGGACACCGCGCGCTAAAGGCCGAAGCTGTGTACGAATTAAGAATTGATCGACCTCTTTCAATAATTGAGTGAAGTCGTGGCGTGGTCCAATTTGTATTTCGATTAAGCAGACATCTTCGTGACTGGTAACAATCCTCGCACCTGTGCCCGATGCTAAGACTCGTTCAATACGGGTAGAGCCCACCTCTGGCTGGTAACTGCAGCGAAGTTGTAGATCTATCTGACTAGTCGCGACGGGCTGCAACGTACGAGTATGCAGTACTGGTGCAGCGAGGCGCGCTAACTCTGCCGCCTCATCTAGACGTAATAAGGGCAGTAAGCAAGCGTCGGAAACAACCCGCGGGTCAGCGCTATAAACCCCTGCTACATCGCTCCAAATCGTCACTCGCTCCACACCTGCCAACGCGCCAATTTGGGTCGCAGAGTAGTCTGAACCATTACGTCCCAATAAAACCGTTTCACCTAAACGATTCGCAGAGATAAAACCTGTTATAACCAGCCTTTTATTCGGATACTGCGCCAAAATTGTTTGTAAAAGTGGATAAGACTCGCCCTCGTCAACTTGCGGCTGTCCCGAACGCTCTGCTCGTAAAAAAGTGCGCGCGTCAATCCACTGCGCTTCAATTCCGGAGTGATTAAGTACCGCGCTCATAAGCCGTGCTGACCAAATCTCGCCATGGCCGACCACTTTTGCATACAGCGCATCACTTCCTTCCCCATCTAAAAGAATGGAAAGATGATCAACATCAGCAACAAATTGTTGAGTTAGCGGTTCCGCCAACTCTGCAGGCAGTAAACTCTCTACCAACTCAACTTGATAGCGTCGTAAATGTTGTTGGACTTGGAAGGCGGATAGCCGGTCAGTTTGACTGAGACGATACCAATTAATCAGCTGATTGGTCGTACTCCCCGCCGCAGAAACCACCATAATATCGTTTACATGACTGTACTCAGTCATAATTTCTGCAACACGTAAATGGCAGCGTCGATCAGCAAGGCTACTACCACCAAATTTATGCAACTGACGATTTTCAGTTTTTTTCGCAACTATACCGCCGACCATAATTACTCCTGAGTAAGGCTTTGGAATGCTTGGTCGAGATCAGCGATTAAATCATTGTGATCTTCAATTCCCACTGAAACACGTAGCAAGGTCTCGGAAATGCCTGCAGCGGCTCTAGCTTCTGCAGACATTCCAGCATGCGTCATCGTTGCAGTATGTGAAATCAAACTTTCGACGCCACCTAACGATTCAGCCAAGGTGAAGAGCTTTAAGGCTTTGAAGAATTGACGAACCGTATTTTCATCACCGGCTAACTCAAAACTTAGCATTGCTCCAAATCCACGTTGCTGGCGACACGCAAATTCGTGGCCCTGATTCTCAGGAAGAGAAGGATGGTAGAGCTTACTGACCAGAGGCTGACTTTTAAGATAATCGACAATGGCTAAAGCGTTCTCTTGAGCCGCTTTCGTCCGTAGTGATAGTGTCCGCATCCCTCTCAGTAAGAGATAGCTATCAAAAGCCGAACCGGTCACACCAATATTGTTCGCCCACCACGCTAAGTCGGTCGCGACTTGAGGATCTCGAGCAATAACTGACCCTGCAACAATATCCGAATGGCCGTTAAGGTATTTGGTGCAAGAGTGCACGACCAAATCGGCGCCGAGTTGAAGAGGGTTTTGTAACGCAGGGCTAAGAAATGTGTTATCGACAACCGTCACGGCACCCACGGCACGGGCGGCTCGGCATAAGCTTTCAATATCCACCACCCTTAGTAGAGGGTTACTCGGGCTTTCGATTAAGAAAAGCTTTGGATTAAGTTTTAAGGCTTCTTCAACGGCTTGTGGATCACCCTGATCAATGAATTTAACATTGAAGGCACCACGTTTCTGTAAGCTATCAAACAGCCGGTAACTTCCACCATAACAATCATGCGGCGCGACTAACCAGTCTCCTGGTTTCAAAAAGACGGTGGTCACAAGCATAATGGCTGACATCCCGGTATTCGTCATCACCGCGCCAGCACCGCCTTCTAACTCAGCTAGGGCTTGCTGGACAACATCACGTGAGGGATTACCTCGACGGGAATAATCGTGTGCACGAGGTTGATTATAATCCGTGAAATTATAGGTGGTCGAAAGATGGATGGGAGGAACGACGCAGCCATACTGGTGATCTTCATTTAACCCGCTGCGTACCGCAATTGTCGCCTGCTTGAATTGTGTCATAGGGAAGTAACCAAGAATCATAAAGTGATCCTTAGCATATCCTTGCAGAAAATAGACGTCAACACATCTAGACATCCAAATAGATTTGCGTGTAGATTGAGCAATACGAGGATTAGAGGTAAAATTAGACCTTAACGTCCGGTCTTAGAAGAGAATATTTTCTTTTGCTGGCTCTTGGACCAATAAATCCAGTTTTATCTGCAATATCTGGCATAATAAGCTGAATTCAAGCAATTAACATTTATTAATAAGGTACCCCATGGCTGAGTGGAATGCCGAATATATCAGCCCTTATGCTGAACATGGCAAAAAAAGTGAGCAAGTAAAGAAAATCACTGTTTCTATCCCGCTAAAAGTTTTGAAAATCTTGACGGATGAGAGAACTCGTCGGCAAGTCAATAATTTACGTCATGCGACGAATAGCGAGTTATTATGCGAAGCTTTCCTGCATGCTTTTACTGGCCAACCTTTGCCAGACGATAACGATTTACGAAAAGAAAGAAGTGATGAGATCCCTGAGACCGCAAAATTAATTATGCGTGAAATGGGTATTGATCCGGATACTTGGGATTACTGATATTACGCTTTTTTCCCCATAAAAAAACCCGGCAATGCCGGGTTTTTCATACAGCGGGGAAATCCCCACTGATCAAGAAACTTATTTAGAGCTTGGGATGCTGAAACGCTTGTTGAAGCGATCAACACGACCACCAGTGTCTACAACACGTTGCTTACCGGTGTAGAATGGGTGGCAGTTACCACATACGTCTAAGTTTAAAGGCTGACGCAGGGTTGAACGCGTTTCGATTACGTTACCGCAAGAACAAGAAATGGTAACGTTGTTATATTCTGGATGAATACCTTTTTTCATGGGATAACCTCAGTAGAAGGCCGTGTCGCTCTCCGTGCCAAGCTTAGCTTGCACAGCACCACACGCGATTGAACAATATTGTTAAGTGTATATCTTCGCCGCGCGATAAGACCGCTGTCTAACGAAGGCCCCATATTATACAGAAAATAGACAACAACATGCAAATGACGATTTCAAACACTTTACGATCAGCGGTACACTTATCATGTCGATTCACTGAGTATGAGTAACGCATGACCATCGTTAAGGTAGCTTTACCGGTTCCTCTCCCCAAATTGTATGACTACACCGCAGACCCTGCGAAGGTTCCCCGAATAGGGTGCCGTGTCCGCGTCAATTTTGGCCGCCGTAAAATGATTGGAATCGTGGTAATGCACAGTGCGAGCAGTGATCTCAGTGCCGAACAGCTTAAGCCTATCGACGAAATCCTTGATACCCATAGCCTTTTTCCACCGAGCCTTTGGGCGTTACTCACTTGGTCAAATCGCTATTATCACTACCCCTTGGGCGAAATTCTATTTCATGCCATTCCCTCCCAACTCCGCCAAGGTAAAGAGGCCCGTAAAACAGTCGAGTATGAATGGCGGTTGACCGAGATGGGGCGCATCATCGACCCCAGTGAAATAAAGCGTTCGGAGAAACAGCGTCAAGCGATGATGTTGCTGCGCCAAGGTGGGCTTTTACGATCGACGATTACTCACCACGGCTTAGCGGAAAGTACTTTTCAAACGCTTCGTAAAAAAGGCTGGAGTGATCTCTATGAACTCGCTGAATCCCTTAACGATTGGCGTCCACAGTTTCGAATTCTTGGTGAACGTCTTAAGTTAACGACGGAACAAGCCACTGCTGTAGGCGCTATTCATAGTATGAATCAACAGTTTAGCCCATGGCTGTTAGCCGGTATTACCGGTTCTGGAAAAACAGAAGTCTACCTTAGCGTTATCGAAAATGTCCTCGCACAAGGCAGACAAGCCTTAGTATTAGTCCCTGAAATAGGATTAACCCCACAAACGATCGCCCGCTTTCAGGAGCGTTTTCAGGCCCCGGTTGAAGTGCTCCACTCTGGGCTAAATGATAGTGAACGTCTCAGTGTCTGGCTAAAAAGTAAAACGGGTGAGGCGGCAATTATTATCGGTACGCGCTCAGCGATTTTTACTCCACTCGCGCGGCCAGGTGTAATTATTGTCGATGAAGAACATGATAACTCTTATAAACAACAAGATGGCTGGCGCTATCATGCGCGTGATCTCGCCGTCTTTCGGGCAAATAAAGAAAATATACCGGTTATTCTTGGCTCGGCAACGCCAGCCTTGGAAACCTTACATAATGTGCGTGTAGGAAAATACCGCCAACTTAACCTCACTCGACGAGCAGGGAGTGCCACAACAGCTCATCAACAACTCATCGATCTCAAATCCGTTACCCTACAATCGGGATTATCCCCCCAGCTTATTCGGCGAATTCATACTCATCTTCAAGCCGGTAATCAGGCGCTACTCTTTCTGAATCGTCGTGGATACTCGCCAGCCTTACTCTGTCACGATTGTGGGTGGTTAGCGGAATGCCAACGTTGTGACCACTACTATACTTATCATCAGCAGCAACGTAGCCTTCGCTGTCACCACTGTGATAGCCAGCGACCAATACCTTGGCAATGCCCTGAGTGTGGCTCCTCTCATCTTATGCCCGCTGGATTAGGCACCGAACAATTAGAAGAGCATCTACAACGATTATTCCCAGATACGCCCCTAACCCGTATCGACCGTGATACCACACGTAGAAAAGGTATGCTTGAACAACATCTTGAGCAAATCCAACAAGGTGGGCCGCGAATCCTTATTGGTACGCAGATGCTTGCTAAAGGCCATCACTTTCCTGACGTGACCTTAGTTGCATTGTTAGATGTCGATGGGGCGCTATTCTCAGCTGATTTTCGTGCTACTGAGCACTTCGCACAACTTTATGTTCAAGTGGCAGGCCGAGCTGGACGTGCTGGTAAACAAGGTGAAGTGTTATTGCAAACTCACCAACCGGAACACCCTCTTCTTCAAACTTTACTCACCAAAGGCTATTTTCAGTTTGCTACAGACACACTGGCGCTTCGCCAACAATTACAGCTGCCCCCTTATTCGAGCCAAGCTATTTTTCGTGCCGAGCACCAAGATAGCGATCAAACAGAACGTTTCTTGCAACAGTTACGTAATCTCATCGAAGCGAGCCCATTGAAAGATAACGAATGTTGGATTATCGGGCCTGTTCCCGCCCTACATGCTAAACGTCAAGGACGTTGGCGCTGGCAGCTGGTCATACAAAGTCCTTCACGAGGCAGGTTGCAGCAGCTTATCTCGCAAAGCTTACTGTTAGTAGGCACCTTAGCGGGTGAGAAAAAAGTTAAATGGTCTTTAGATATTGATCCGACTGAGAGTTAAGGCGTAAAGATTGTGAAGTAACTCTTAAAATTAATCGATGAATAACAATTAGTTAGTAGATTTTGTTACGCTCTAAAACGTTCGAAATCTACACTGACACCGCTCAATAATTAATTGAAATAGAAGCATATTCATTGAGGAGTTATGTATTGAAAACACCCCTAAACCCCTCCTCAGCCACCATGAAAGCGGTCGCTCTCGCAGCAGGGGTATCGACCGCTACCGTTTCACGAGTATTTACGACGCCAGAAAAGGTCTCCTCGACGACCCGACAACGGGTCGAATCCGCTGCAATCAAAGTAGGTTATCCAACCATTCCCTTATTCTCTCAGAGTAAAACACTTCACTGGCGCAGGGTCATGGTGTTTGTTGCCGACATTACCGACAGCTTTTATAGTGAAATTATTCGGGGTATTGAAACGCAGGCAACCCACCAACACTGTTCGATAACCTTATTTGACTGTGGCCAGCAATCCATTGAGAGCTATCGTGCGTACGCGGGAAGCTTAGCTGAGGGGTATGATGGCATACTCTATGTCGGTATTTCTCCCACGCACGCCGACCATCATCTCAAACTCCCCAGCGTTATCATTAATGAATATTCCTCAGATCACGGCGCCCCTACCCTACATATTGATAACTTAACAGCCTCCTTCAACGCCGTTAACTATCTTATTCAACGCGGCCATCATCACATTGCCTGCATAACAGGCCCTGAAAAATTAGCGATCTGCCAGTATCGTCGCCAAGGCTACCTGCAAGCATTACAACGACATAGTTTTCCTTTAAACCCCTATTACATCACTCAGGGCGATTTTTCTTTTCAATCTGGAATCGCCTCTGCTGAGCGCCTGCTAACACTTTCCCCCCCTCCCGATGCCATTTTCTGCCATAACGACAAAATGGCTCTGGGTGCGATGTACCGCGCCAAACAACTCGGTATTGCAATACCTAGGCAGCTTTCCATTATTGGCTTTGGTGATATCGAAGAGAGCCAATATGCAGACCCACCGCTGACCACCATTGCACAGCCGAGAGTCACGCAAGGAGAAACCGCAATATCTCTATTAACGACGCTAATGGAGGGAAAACCGCTTATCCATCGTTCCTACCTGTTGGAAACAGAATTTATTTTAAGGCGGTCTACGCGCTGACCGCCATAATAGAAAATTTCACTCCAAATAATAGAATCTCAACTAGAGTTTACTGGTCAAACTTCATTCGGTTAAGTAACATAGTAGTAATTGTTATAAATCAATTCTTCGGGCAATCTTGCCTTTCAGCTGGCTTAAATAATATCGGTACCGGTGTGGCACAAAAAGACTATGTAGGACGCGGACGTTCATCGACGCCGCAACGAAAAAAAAATAATGGCCGACGTAAAAACTCTAAGGCGAATACTGGTATTTCCAAGGTAATTGTTGTCATTGCAGCGGCAGCATTAGTGCTTTTTGTTGGTGTATTAGCACTGCTCGCTCACCATAAGAAGCAAACGGAAAAAGAAGTCGCCCCGCATAAAACAACCACTAATGGGCTTCCGCCGAAACCGGAAGAACGCTGGAAATACATTAAAGAGTTAGAAAACCGCCAAATAACTGTACCTAGCCCAGTGGAACCAAGCGCCGGCGGAGAAGTTAAATCACCTACACAGCTGACTGACGAGCAACGACAGCTTCTGGCACAAATGGCCGAGGATATGCGTCAGCAACCTACCCAGTTGAGTGAAGTGCCTTGGAATCAGCAAACGCCTGAACAACAACAGCAAACCATCCGCCGGCAGCAGCAAAATGCGGCGTTACAACGTAAGTATCAGCAACAAGAACAGCAATTTATTTCGCAGCAACAGCAGCTCAATCAGTCTCGTCCCGCTCAGCCAGCGAACAAAGAGTTACAAGAACAGAATCGACAAATACAGCTACAGCATGAACGCCAGCAAAAGGCTTACGCTGATCAGCAAAAAAAGCTTGAGCTTGATCGCCAGCAACAGGCATACCGTGAACAGCAAAAGCAGCGCCAACAACTAGAGCGTCAAATTCAACAACAACAGCATAGCGCACCAATTACTTCTGCTAAGCCAAGTACGTCGCAACCGGAAAAAGTCGCGACTACGACTCCAGTCTCGCCTCCCGCGGCAGCTGAAACGTCTTCAAAACATTGGTTAATTCAATGTGGTTCGTTTAAAGGAGCCGCTCAGGCAGAGTCGACTCGAGCTAAGCTCGCTTTTGAAGGTTTTGAGAGCCGCGTTACCACGGGTGGTGGCTGGAATCGTGTTGTGATTGGTCCTTACACTCAACGCTCGAAAATCGATTCCGTCGTTAAACAGTTAAAAAATTCTGGACATACAAACTGTATAACTCTCTCTGTAGGGGGTTGAAAGTTTTAAACCCACCCCCATATGTTTGAGTAAGTGACTCCGCGCTTTGTCGCGGAGTTTTTATTTCAAGAGATTAAGGGGCAGCCCGTGACAACGATAGTAAGCATACGACGTAACGGTAAAGTCGTCATTGGCGGTGACGGCCAGGCAACGCTCGGTAATACCGTGATGAAAGGTAACGTGAAAAAAGTCCGTCGCCTTTACAACGATAAAGTCATCGCTGGTTTTGCGGGAGGCACCGCAGATGCCTTCACACTTTTCGAACTTTTTGAGCGCAAGCTTGAAATGCACCAAGGCCACTTGGTTAAGGCAGCCGTTGAGTTAGCCAAAGATTGGCGAACGGACCGTATGCTACGTCGTTTGGAGGCACTCTTAGCCGTAGCAGATGAAAATGCCTCACTGATCATCAGTGGTAACGGAGACGTCATCCAACCAGAAAATGATCTCATTGCTATCGGTTCAGGTGGCCCTTATGCCCAAGCGGCTGCGCGGGCAATGCTCGAAAACACAGAATTAGATGCTCGTGAGATCACCGAAAAAGCGTTAGAAATCGCCGGTGATATCTGTATTTATACCAACCACAATCTCACGATCGAAGAACTCAACTCAGGGGATAAGGAGTAAGTTATGTCTGAAATGACTCCTCGCGAAATCGTCAGTGAACTGAACCGGTTCATTATTGGCCAAGACAATGCAAAACGCGCGGTTTCGATCGCACTCCGTAACCGTTGGCGTCGTATGCAGCTTAACGATGAGCTGCGCCATGAAGTTACTCCGAAAAATATCTTAATGATTGGCCCAACGGGCGTGGGTAAAACAGAGATTGCCCGTCGCCTCGCTAAACTTGCCAACGCGCCGTTCATTAAAGTCGAAGCGACGAAATTTACCGAGGTCGGTTACGTCGGTAAAGAAGTTGACTCTATTATCCGTGACCTAACCGAAGCTGCGGTAAAAATGGTACGTTCGCAGGCGATCGAGAAGAATAAAGCTCGTGCAGTCGAACATGCTGAAGACCGAATTCTCGATGTCCTGATTCCTCCGGCAAAAAATAACTGGGGACAATCTGAAAGTTCTCAAGAAGAGTCGTCGACCCGTCAATCTTTCCGTAAAAAACTACGCGAAGGGCAACTGGATGACAAAGAGATCGAGATCGATTTAGCCGCGTCGCCGATGGATGTCGAAATTATGGCACCTCCGGGTATGGAAGAGATGACGAATCAGCTTCAATCCATGTTCCAAAACATGGGTAACCAGAAGCAGAAATCGCGTAAGCTAAAAATCAAAGACGCCATGAAATTATTGATTGAGGAAGAAGCTGCACGTCTCGTCAATCCAGAAGAGCTTAAACAACAAGCTATCGAAGCGGTCGAACAGCACGGTATCGTCTTTATCGATGAAATCGATAAAATCTGTAAGCGTGGCGGACAATCCTCAGGCCCAGACGTATCCCGCGAAGGGGTACAACGTGACTTGCTACCACTCGTTGAAGGGTGTACGGTTTCGACTAAACACGGTACGGTAAAAACTGACCATATCTTATTTATCGCGTCAGGCGCCTTCCAAGTGGCGAGCCCGTCTGATCTTATCCCTGAATTACAAGGACGTCTGCCAATTCGTGTCGAATTACAGGCCTTAACGGTTAATGATTTTGAACGTATTCTGACTGAACCAACAGCTTCAGTAACTGTGCAGTATAAGGCACTGATGGAAACCGAGGGAGTGAATATCGATTTCACCGACGACGGCATCCGACGTATCGCTGAAGCGGCATGGCAAGTTAACGAAACAACCGAAAACATTGGTGCGCGTCGACTCTATACCGTATTAGAGAAGCTGGTAGAAGATATCTCCTTCGAGGCCAGTGATCGCTCCGGTGAGACCGTTACGATTGATGCGGACTACGTCAGCAAACACTTAGATGTACTGGTTGCAGATGAAGATCTAAGCCGCTTCATTCTTTAACCTGTCCCGTTACCCAGAGCCACATGGGCTTTGGGTAACGCCCGCTTCACGCTCGAGCTTCCCCAAGAACTTTGCCGCAACACTAAGAAAGAGATATACTTAGTCTACCTCTGGCAACCAGATGAAACGACTATGAAATATGATACTTCCGAACTCTGTGATATCTACCATGAAGAAGTGAACGTGGTTGAACCCCTTTTCTCTAATTTTGGGGGCCGTACTTCGTTTGGTGGACAGATCACAACAGTAAAATGTTTCGAAGATAATGGGCTACTCTACGATCTGCTTGAAGAAGATGGCTCAGGAAAAGTTTTACTTGTAGATGGTGGTGGTTCAGTGAGACGCGGACTAGTCGATGCACAACTTGCTCAGCTAGCGATGAGTAACCACTGGGAAGGTATTATTCTTTACGGCTCAGTGCGCCAAGTCGATGAACTTGCAGAGTTAGATATCGGTATCCAAGCTATTGCGGCCATTCCGGCGGGTGCTTCGGGAGATGGTGTGGGCGAAAGCGATATTCGTGTCAATTTCGGCGGCGTCACCTTTTTCTCTGGGGATTATGTCTATGCCGATAATACCGGGATTATTCTCTCTGATACGCCATTAACTGAAGACGAGTAATGGTCGTAACGGCGGACAGTAATACTGCCCGCCCGTTTTGCTTATACTTCTTCCATCTTGCCTAGCAGAGCACGTAAACGCTCTTGCCACTGCGTTTGCTCTTCTTTTAGCTGTTGATTTTCACGGGTAAGTGACTCGTGATTACCGACCGCTTGTTGGGCGTCTTGCTTAAGAGCACTGTTTTGCTCTTTCAATTCTTCAATTTCCATTTGTAGCAGGGTAATGGTGTCAATCGCCTGCTGTACTTTTGCTTCCAATTTCTCAAACATTTCAAATGACATTGTTACTATCTCCAATTAACGCCAGGCGTTGAAAACCGCATCCTTCAATATATCGTAATGATACATTATAAAGCCGCGCTGATAGTCCGATTGTATGGAGGGTAGCGGTGCAAGTCCAGAGGGGAAACCATTTCAGGAGTTGTCTGCCTGCTTTTTTTCACCTTAAAAACACCAAAAGAAAAAGAGAATATGCGAAAACGCGCATTTTTTTTGACCAAGTACACATTTTTAGCGTGCGGTATTTTGCGTTTTTTTTCGTTAACGATAAATTCACAAGAAAAATACATTTGAGAAGTTTGAAAAACTCAAATACTGTCTCTTTCTCCGTCAAGGAATACGCTATGAGTAAATCAACCAACACGCTCACTGGTCAGTGTATTGCAGAATTTATCGGTACTGGCTTAATTATCTTTTTTGGCGTCGGTTGTGTCTCTGCGCTAAAATTGGCCGGTGCAAATTTTGGTCAATTTGAAATTAGTATCGTTTGGGGACTTGCCGTGGCGATGGGTGCTTACGTCAGTGCTGGTGTATCTGGCGCTCACCTTAACCCTGCGGTCAGCATTGCATTATGTGTATTTGGTAACTTCGAAGCCCGTAAGCTTTTCCCTTATATCTTCGCACAAACAGCCGGAGCCTTCTGTTCAGCGGCTTTAGTCTATGGATTATACCAAAGCCTCTTTATTGATTACGAACAGACTCATCATATTGTTCGCGGCACCCTAGACAGCTTGCCGATGGCAGGGATCTTCTCAACTTATCCCGATGCACATCTCACAATCGCTCAAGCTTTCTTAATTGAGATGACAATTACTGCGGTATTAATGGGCGTCATCATGGGGCTGACCGATGACGGTAACGGAATCCCTCGCGGACCTTTAGCTCCCTTATTAATCGGTTTACTGGTTGCCGCCATTGGTGCTGCTTTCGGTCCTTTAACTGGTTTTGCCCTGAATCCTGCGCGTGACTTCGGTCCTAAACTCTTTGCTGATTTAGCAGGCTGGGGCCATTTAGCCTTGACGGGGGGTAAAGATATTCCTTACTTCTTAGTCCCTGTCTTTGCCCCAATTGTTGGCGCATTGGTTGGCGCATTTCTGTATCGGACCCTGATTGGCCGCCATCTTCCCTTAGCAGTACAAGTTGAACCCGAGCAAGTCACTGCTGAAAAGGCGACTGTACAAGAACGTAAAGTATAATCTTCACGGCGAATAGGAACTCACTATGTCTAGTAAAGAAAAAAAATATATCGTCGCACTCGACCAAGGAACAACCAGCTCTAGAGCCGTTATTCTTGATCATGATGCAAACATCGTCGCCGTTTCACAACGTGAGTTCGAGCAAATCTATCCGAAAACCGGCTGGGTAGAACATGACCCAATGGATATTTGGGCGACACAGAGTTCGACACTGGTCGAAGTCTTGGCTCATGCCGACATTAGTTCAGATGAAGTCGCAGCAATCGGCATCACTAACCAACGCGAAACTACGATTGTATGGGACAAAGAAACCGGTAAGCCGATTTACAATGCTATCGTCTGGCAGGATCCCCGTACTGCAGATTATTGTTCAGGCTTGAAAGACGAAGGCTATGAAGATTATATCCGTGATACCACGGGCCTCGTTATCAACCCTTACTTCTCAGGGACTAAGGTCAAATGGATCCTTGATCACGTTGAAGGGTCTCGCGAACGAGCGAAACGCGGAGAGCTTCTATTTGGAACCGTCGATACCTGGTTAGTCTGGAAAATGACTCAGGGCCGTGTGCACATCACGGATTACACCAATGCATCACGAACTATGCTCTTCAATATCCACACCTTAGAGTGGGATCAGAAGATGCTGGATTTACTTGATATCCCGCGTGAGATTTTACCTGAGGTAAAAGCCTCATCTGAAATATACGGCCAAACCAACATCGGTGGTAAGGGCGGTACACGTATTCCGATTGCTGGGATAGCAGGTGACCAACAAGCAGCGCTTTACGGACAACTTTGTGTTCAGCCGGGGATGGCAAAAAATACCTACGGTACTGGCTGTTTTATGTTGATGAATACCGGTAAAGAAGCGATCACCTCAAAAAATGGATTATTAACCACCATTGCATGCGGCCCACGTGGTGAAGTGAACTATGCATTGGAAGGTGCGGTTTTCATCGGAGGGGCATCAATTCAGTGGCTACGTGATGAACTTAAGCTGTTTAACGATGCGGATGATTCAGAATACTTTGCTAACAAGGTTAAAGATTCTAATGGCGTTTACATGGTACCAGCCTTCACTGGTTTAGGGGCGCCGTATTGGGATCCCTATGCGCGCGGTGCCATCTTCGGCCTTACTCGCGGCGCGAATGCTAACCATATCATCCGTGCGACCTTAGAATCGATCGCTTTCCAAACACGCGATGTATTGGAAGCGATGCAGCATGATGCCAACACTCGTTTACAAACACTACGCGTAGATGGCGGGGCTGTTGCCAATAACTTCCTCATGCAATTCCAGGCCGATATTTTAGGGGCGCATGTTGAACGTCCTGAAGTGAAAGAGGTGACGGCATTGGGCGCAGCTTACTTAGCAGGTCTTGCTGTCGGATTCTGGAACGATTTAGAAGAAGTCCGTTCTAAATCGGTTGTGGAGAAAGAATTCCGCCCATCCATTGAAACTACCGAGCGTAATTATCGTTACGCAGGATGGAAAAAAGCGGTCTCACGCGTAAGAGGTTGGGAAAAAGAAGAATAGCACACAGAGTGCTAAACAATAGCACTCACAGCCTCCTGCGCTCTGCAGGGGGCATCCCTCCCCTTTCCTCGCTATGATACACTGAGTCCCTGTTTTCTCTGACTAACCTAATGACTCAGCATGAAACACACTCTCACACAACACTTCAATGGCGTGACCGAAGCTGCGGCAATAGCCGGTTTCCAATGGCTTGGGCGGGGCGATAAAAACCTAGCAGACGGTGCAGCGGTGACGGCTATGCGCCAGCAACTTAATGCGATGCCTATTTACGGCACCATCGTCATTGGCGAAGGTGAAATCGACGACGCCCCCATGCTTTATATCGGTGAAAAAGTCGGACAATCCTCTGGCCAGCGCATCGATATCGCCGTCGACCCAATAGAAGGTACTAGGATGACGGCGTTTGGCCAAGGTAATGCCTTATCAGTGATGGCAGTGGCCGAAGCGGGAACCCTGCTCCATGCCCCGGATATGTACATGGAAAAGCTGATTGTGGGTCCTGCGGCAAAAGGCGTTATCGATCTGCAACTCACTCTTCAAGAAAACCTGCAACGTATTAGTCAAGCTTTACAAAAAAACCTGACTGACTTGACGGTGTCGATTCTCGATAAGCCACGCCATGCTCCGGTTATCACCGCCCTTTATCAATTAGGGGTTCGGGTTTTCACCTTTCCCGATGGGGATGTCTCGGCGTCGCTATTAACTTGCTTCCCTCATCAACCGATAGATGTCATGTACGGTATCGGTGGTGCACCAGAAGGGGTTATTTCTGCTGCGGCAATCCGAGCATTGGGCGGCGATATGCAGGCACGCTTACTCACCCGCGAACAGGTTAAAGGGAGTAGCGCTGAAAATAGCCTCGCAAGCCGTGAGGAAATAACCCGATGCCAAGCCATGGGCCTTACGCTGGGGCAAGTACTTCGTCTAGAAGATCTCGCTAGCAGCGATAATGTGGTCTTTAGCGCGACAGGAATTACCGATGGTGATCTACTGAAAGGTGTTGAAGTTTCTGAGTCGTCGATAACGACCCATAGTTTACTTATTGATGGTCAACGTCAGACCCAACAATGGATTAAAACGGTCAGTACCTTGACCTAATCACAACAATAATATTGAGTTACTGGAGGCAATGATGGCGGTATGGTGTACAGGAAAAATTATTGAGGTTAAGGCGTGGACCGACACCCTTTTTAGTTTAATTGTCGACGCGCCCATCGCGCCCTTCACTGCGGGCCAATTTGCTAAACTTAGCCTGACTATTGAGGGTGAGACCGTGCAGCGAGCTTATTCCTACGTCAATGCGCCGAGCGAAACTCCTCTTGAATTCTACCTTGTCCATGTTCCTGAAGGACGTCTAAGCCCTGCGCTCTTATCACTGAAACCCGGCGACGAAGTACTGGTGACGGAAGAGGCTGCTGGATATTTTGTATTAGAAGAAGTGCCCGACGCAAAAGAGTTATGGATGATTGCGACGGGGACTGCGATAGGCCCTTACCTCTCTATTTTAGCGCAAGGCGAGGATCTCGACCGTTTCGAGACGATTATCCTCGTCCATGCCGCCCGTTATGCAGCCGACCTCAGTTATGTACCTTTATTCAAAGAACTCCAACAACGCTATGGCAACAAGTTGCGTATACAGACCGTGGTTAGTCGAGAAGAGTCTGCGGACAGTTTGCGAGGTCGTGTCCCAGCATTACTGGATAACGGTACATTAGAAGAGGCGGTAGGGACTCGCATCTCCGCGGAACAGAGCCATGTGATGATCTGTGGTAATCCGGAGATGGTGAGAGAAACACAAAAGTATCTTAAAGAACAGCGAGGGCTACGTAAGCATCTTCGTAGAAAACCCGGTCATATCACCAGCGAACACTATTGGTAAGGGGCCCGCATGCGATACGCCGTTTATGTTTCCCTAATACTTCTTAGCTGCACAGCGGCCAAGCAGGTTAATGCACAACCCGTATCGATGCCATTACCTGAGACCGCCCCATACCTGTCGCCCGATGCTCCCACCTTTGAGCTAACGATCACTCAGTTTCGCCAACAATTCAGCCAGCAATTTCCGACCACACCTCTGCAAGAATTTCGGGCGATTAAAACGGGCTCGATGCAGAAACTGGTCACCATTGCCGCGACTAAAATCAGTGAAACAGTTTATGCCTCCACCGTATTGGAAGTTGGCACGGCAAAAATAAAATCGATACAGCTCACTTGGCTACCGGTACCGGGAAATCAAGCCAATGCATCGCGCCAGCAAGCGATGAGCTATATCACCAATATCATCCGCTTTTTCTCACCGCAATTTACCGACAAACAGAGTCGAGAACATCTGGAACAATTACTGACAGTGGGAAAAGGTAAAGCCTATACGCTATCGAATGAGGGCGCAGTACGGTATATTTTATCTGATAAGGGCGAAGGGGGTATGACCTTTGCCGCAGAACCGGTTAAATTGATACTCAGTGAGACCAAATGATCCGCCGGTTTGTGATCCTACGCAAGTTGGGGGCTTCAACACGGTTTATAGTGAACTTAGACGCTATTACCCCTGCGTAATAGCATTTTACTCAAGCGCGTAATGCGGAGGAAAGCATGCGACATCCATTAGTCATGGGTAACTGGAAGCTTAACGGTAGTAAACAACTTACAGCAGACTTAATCAGTGGTCTACGCACAGCCCTTGCAGAAGTACAGGGATGTAAAGTCGTTGTCGCCCCACCAGCTCTATATCTGGCTCAAGCCGCTTCTGCCGTCGAAGGAAGCGATATTGAGGTCGGAGCGCAAAATATCGATGTGAACCTTTCAGGTGCGTTTACGGGTGAGACCTCTGCAGAAATGCTGAAAGACTCAGGCGCTCGTTACGTTATTCTGGGTCACTCAGAACGACGTACCTATCACCACGAAACCGATGAACTCGTTGCTGAGAAATTTGCCATTGTAAAACAGCAAGGCCTCATCCCCGTTTTATGCATTGGCGAGACGGAAGCAGAAAATGAAGCGGGTAAGACCGAAGAAGTCTGTTCACGTCAAATTGATGCCGTTATCAAAGCACAAGGTGTTGAAGCCTTCACTGGTGCTGTGATTGCTTATGAACCCGTATGGGCCATTGGTACCGGAAAATCAGCTACACCTGCGCAAGCACAAGCTGTACATAAATTTATTCGTGACCATATAGCCAAACAGAGCCGTGAAGTGGCCGAACAAGTCATTATTCAATACGGTGGTTCCGTTAACGATAAAAATGCGGCCGAGCTATTTGGTCAGCCAGATATCGACGGTGCTCTAGTCGGCGGTGCATCGTTGAAAGCGGATGCTTTCAGTGTCATCGTTAAAGCGGCTGCGGCGGCTAAAGCTTAATGGCAATCAGTATCGCAGCTTAGCTGCGATACTGATTTCACACTGCGTGGCATTGATGGTCTTGCAGTTCTTCAGCAGAACCTAGTACTCCCTTCACCCAATCCGTGCGTAACACCAATACCACTAATCGTCCATCCGCAAGCACCGTAACCGCTATCCCTTCTCGACCACTGCTTGGGTCAATGTCGGGTAGCTCCGTAAATACCCGCTGAAATAACGAACGAGCATTAAGTTGCTCGAGTGACAGTGTACGTACCCAATAGGAATGGTTAAGTAAGGAAAGCGGCTGCCACTTATCCGTCAACGTTGCCTGCTTTTCCGCTAGGCGCTGTCGAATATCACCCCGCAGGCAGGACATATGAATGTGCAGCTGATTTTGTGTTCTTCCCCACTTCGAATTAATCGCCAAAGAAAGTAAGGTGCTGGGAATAGGCTTCTCCAAGTGCTGGTTTAGCTGCGGCATCAATGACCATGCTAATGAAAAATAATTCGGTGTCGTTGGGGCTAATAACTTTTCACTCTCAATTCCCGAAACCTGATCGGTTGGAATCAATAAATATTGAGCAATACCGACTTTATCTTTTAGCAGAGCATAGCCTTGGGAAAGGTTAACCTGTTGGCAAGGCGTTGGCCTATGTTGTTGCTGTTGATGGGGAACGCATTGACGAGAGACTATTTGCCACAATGCATCGCTATTGCTGTGAAGCGAATATCCCCGCCATACGCCATACACCACAATACTCACAACACTGACTATGCAGACCCTTTTTACGACTTGCCAATTCATCTCTATTATTCCGCCGAGAAACCTTATCTCAGTTTACGACTTCTCGGCGAAATGTCAGGGACTATTGCGGCTTCATAATCTGATCGTAGGTCCCGCCATCACTGAAATGTGTTTTTTGTGCATTCGACCAGCCGCCAAACTTCTCTTCAACTGTAAACAGATGGAGAGGCTTGAACACAGCAGAGTACTGTTTCTCGACCGCTTTATCTCGAGGTCGATAATAGTTTTGCGCAATGATTTGTTGTCCTTGCGGAGAATAGAGGTATTTCAGATAGGCCTCTGCTACCGGACGGGTACCTTTCTCGTCCACGACTTTATCCACGAGGGAAACCGTCGGTTCGGCGAGGATAGACTCTTTCGGGGTAATAATTTCAAACTGATCTTTTTTCAGTTTATTGACCGCCAAGTAGGCCTCATTTTCCCACGCGATAAGCACGTCACCAATGCCCCTCTCGACAAAGGTATTGGTAGCCCCTCGCGCGCCAGAATCTTGTACTTGGACATTTTTATATAATGCTCTAACGAAGGCTTCTGCTTGTTTGGCATCACCATGATGGCTATCTAACGCGTAACCCCAGGCAGCAAGATAATTCCAGCGTGCTCCACCCGACGTTTTAGGGTTTGGTGTGATAACGTTTACGCCAGGCTTAATCAAGTCATTCCAATCATGGATCCCTTTTGGATTGCCTTTACGCACTAGAAAAACGATTGTCGAGGTATAAGGGGCTGAATTATCGGGAAGCCTTTTTTGCCACTGCTTATCGATACGCCCTCGTTGCGCGATCGCATCGACGTCAGATTGCAAAGCGAGGGTGACAACATCGGCACGAATACCATTGATTACCGAAGTAGCTTGTTTACCCGATCCACCATGTGACTGACGGACAACAACGTTGTCACCCGTTTGCTGCTTATAGTAAGCCGAGAAAGCTTTATTGTACTGCTCATAAAACTCCCTCGTTGGATCGTAAGAAACATTTAACAACTGAAAGTCTTTTGCTAGTACGCTAGCAGAGACCATCAGCAGTCCTACCCCGAGTTGCCACTTTTTCATAGTCACCCCTTATCGTTTAATACCCGTAGAGTGACATGAGATCCTGCAGAGTTTAAAGAATAAAAAGTGTATTTTTATATCTCAAAAGCATATAGCAGCCGAGTGCTAGTAAAGCCGTTTAGCTGTCGCCATGAGATCGCCACGGAAAGGTCTACGCATATTTTCGATAGCATCGATAATATCATGGTGAACCATCCGATCGTTCTGGACTCCCACACAGCGACCGCCAAAGCCTTGTAGCAACAAATCTACTGCATAAGCGCCCATACGTGACGCGAGAATACGGTCAAAAGCACAAGGGGCACCGCCACGTTGGATATGCCCTAATACTGTGGCGCGCGTCTCTCTTCCTGTCTCTTTCTCAATATACTGAGCAAGTTCAGCACAGTCGCAGATTAACTCTGTAATCGCGACGATCGCATGTTTCTTACCTTTTTTTAGACCAGCGCGAATTTCTGCGACCAATTCTTCACGGGTATAAGGGATTTCGGGAAGCACCACGTACTCACAACCCCCTGCAATTGCCGCCGAAAGGGTAAGATCACCACAATGGCGTCCCATGACTTCGACAATTGAAATGCGTTGGTGTGAAGAGGAAGTATCACGTAGACGATCAATAGCTTCAACGACAGTTTCGAGGGCGGTTTGATAACCGATCGTATAATCCGTGCCCGCTACATCATTATCGATAGTACCTGGTAATCCAATACAAGGGAATCCCATCTCAGTCAGACGCTTCGCTCCCATGTAAGACCCGTCCCCGCCGATAACGACTAAGGCGTCTAGACCGCGCTTGCGCATATTCTCAATCGCAATTTGTCGTACCGCTTCTTCCTTAAACTCAGGAAACCTGGCAGAGCCAAGAAAGGTTCCGCCGCGGTTAATGACATCCGAAACACTATAACGATCTAAGCTCAACATCCTGTCTTCATATAAACCAAGGTAACCATCATAAATGCCAAATAATTCTAAACCTTCAGCAAGACCAGCCCGCACAACGCCGCGAATTGCAGCATTCATGCCTGGGGCGTCTCCCCCACTGGTCAATACACCGATTTTTTTGATCATAGCAACCCCTGGATAATGAATAAAAGATGCAAGGCAAATGAAAAGCATTGGCCCAGTCCGCCTACGCCGACCGGGCCAAAATTATAATATAACATACCCAATAGCTAGATTTGATATAGGTCATCGAAACTTGCCACTGTCGGGTAATGCTATCGGTCCTAAAACCGCTTAGAAGGTATAACGCATGCCTATGCTCGCCATGAGTGAGGTATTTTCTATACCCGCACTGTTTTTTGACGAACCAGAGGTACCTTCTTCACGATCATGATAACGACCCGTTCCTTTTCGATTAAAGGTGCGTCCCCAAGTTCCTTCAAGATAAACCTTGGCATTATCGGTGAGATAATAACCGCCATTAAGCGTTAAGGACGTTGATTTTTGTTTTGTGACTAACGATGTGAAAGTGGTATCAACGGCATGATGATCGTCAACATCCGAAGCTCGTCCCCAAGCACTGTACTTAAACCCACCGCCCACTTCCCACTGTTGGTAACGGTAAGAAGCTAGAAGACCAATATAAGGGGTTTTATACGTCTGTCGATACGAAATACCCAATAGATCATCAGGAGCCTGACCAATTTGAGCACCGTTGTTATAGTTATAATTGCCACCGTAGGCACTAAAACGATAACGCGTTTGCTGATAACCGCTGACCACACCAATTCGCGCAGCGTCATTCGATAAAAGCCAATACTTCACATTTAGATCGAATTGATTCGAGCGGTTCAAATAACTTCTAGGATGATGACTTTTCGAGGTCCAACTTTTTTGGTCTTCATCTTCCCAATCATAGTCATTCATCATACCACCACGTTTCGAAAACGTGGTCCATCCTGAAAGGCCGAAGGAAAGTTTAGGGAGTACCCGCCACTCCACTCCAGCATTGAGGACTGGAGCATTACGTACACGCCAATTTAATTGGCTGTCTTTGTGGCCGTTCGTTGGATCATAAAGACGTTCTTTGGTGGTTGTAGAAAGCATTCCTACACCAACATCCACCGAAACATCGTCCCAAGAAGGACGGAATTGATCACTGGCATAAACATTGCCGATCAGATTACTACCAATTAAAACGATAACTGCGCGATTAATTTTACTCATTATTATCTCATCCTTGTTGATATAAATCCTTTATATTCAAACCATTAATATGAATTACCACAACTAATTTCTGCGTGGCGTTTACTCTTTATTTAGCTAAATTTTATTTATCAACGCCGTTTTTATCTCTCACTTTTGACCTGCTAACTCGCTCAACAACAACAGAATCCGTTCCCTCCTCTCATCGCCTGACAGTCAGAATAAAACGCTTAATTGTTCAAAAACCCTCCCTTTTTCTCTACTTTTTAGACAAAAGACTGCTTCATTAGCAAAGGCTGTGTATAATGGCTCAGATATTGTCCCCGCTCTTTATCTAATCCAAGAAGACTATGGCCCAAGGTACGTTATTTATTGTTTCCGCTCCCAGTGGCGCGGGTAAATCGAGTTTGATCCAAGCGTTGCTGAAAACCCAGCCGCTCTATGACACTCAGGTTTCTGTCTCTCACACCACACGAAATATCCGTCCGGGAGAAGTGCACGGTGAGCATTACCACTTTGTGACAAAAGAAGAATTTACCGCGATGATCGCGGAAAATGCTTTTTTCGAGCATGCACAAGTGTTTGGAAACTATTACGGCACTTCCCGTCATGCTATCGAACAAGTGTTGGCAACGGGCGTGGATGTTTTCTTGGATATAGACTGGCAGGGTGCTCAGCAAGTTCGTCAACAAATGCCTGGCGCGCGGAGTATCTTTATTCTCCCCCCTTCCCAAGACGAACTCGATCGCCGTTTACGTGGCCGAGGTCAAGATGACGGTGACGTCATCGCGTCTAGAATGGCCAAAGCGGTTGATGAGATGAGCCATTACGCCGAATACGATTATCTGATCGTCAATGACGATTTCGATCTCGCGCTGTCCGACCTTAAGACTATCATCCGCGCTGAACGCTTACGGATGCATCGTCAAAAGTCTCGACATAGTGCGCTTATTAGCAAATTATTGGCAGACTGAATTCGCTTCAGTATCATGCCTTATCTATACCCGATCAGTGGAGTAATACCTATATGGCACGCGTAACCGTACAAGATGCAGTAGAACAAGTTGGCAACCGTTTTGACTTAGTGTTGGTCGCTGCACGCCGCGCTCGTCAATTACAAATCGGTGGCAAAGATGCATTAGTCCCCGAAGAAAATGATAAGCAAACCGTTATCGCTCTGCGTGAAATCGAAGAAGGTTTAATTACTAACAGTATTCTTGATGTCCGTGAGCGCCAAGACCAGCACGAGCAAGAAGCGGCTGAACTACAAGCCGTCAACGCTATCGCTGAAGGCCGTCGTTAATTCTTATAGTGAAGGTAGCCCTTGTATCTGTTTGAAAGCCTTAACCAACTGATTGAAAAGTACCTGCCTGAGGAGCAAATTTTGCGACTCAAGCAGGCTTATCTCGTCGCGCGTGATGCTCACGAAGGACAAACTCGTTCGAGTGGTGAGCCGTATATCACTCACCCAGTAGCCGTTGCTTGCATACTGGCAGGAATGAAGCTGGACCATGAAACTCTCATGGCCGCGTTACTGCATGACGTGATTGAAGACACCGCCGTCACCTATCAAGAAATTGAGCAGTTATTTGGTGAGAGCGTTGCAGAGTTGGTGGAGGGGGTTTCTAAACTGGATAAATTAAAATTCCAGGATAAGAAAGAAGCCCAAGCAGAGAACTTTCGCAAAATGATCATGGCGATGGTGCAAGATATTCGCGTGATCTTAATTAAACTGGCTGACCGTACCCATAACATGCGTACGCTCGGCTCGTTGCGCACCGATAAACGTCGTCGTATCGCGCTTGAAACCCTCGAAATTTACAGTCCGCTTGCCCATCGTCTCGGTATCCATCATCTAAAAACGGAATTGGAAGAACTTGGTTTTGAAGCCTTGTATCCCAACCGTTACCGTGTGATCAAAGAAGTCGTTAAGGCGGCACGCGGCAACCGTAAAGAGATGATTCAGCGTATTTTGAGTGAGATAGACGGCCGTTTACAAGAAGCAGGCATCCCTTGTCGCGTCAGCGGACGCGAAAAGCACCTTTACTCTATTTACCGTAAAATGCACCTGAAAGAGCAGCGTTTCCATTCCATTATGGATATTTATGCCTTTCGCGTCATCGTTAAAGATATCGATACCTGTTACCGCGTCTTGGGGCAAATGCATAGCCTATTTAAGCCGCGCCCAGGGCGAATGAAAGACTATATCGCCATTCCGAAAGCGAACGGCTACCAATCGCTGCATACCTCGATGATCGGCCCACACGGTGTTCCTGTTGAAGTCCAAATTCGTACTGAAGATATGGATCAGATGGCTGAAATGGGGGTCGCTGCACACTGGGCCTATAAGCAGCAAGGTGAAAGCGTTACTACCGCTCAGTTACGCGCGCAACGCTGGTTACAGAGCTTAATTGAACTACAACAGAGCTCAGGTAACTCCTTTGAATTCATCGAGAGTGTGAAGTCGGACCTGTTCCCAGATGAAATCTATGTCTTCACCCCAGAAGGCCGCATCGTTGAACTACCGGCCGAAGCGACACCTGTCGACTTCGCCTATGCGGTTCATACCGATATTGGTCATGCTTGTGTGGGGGCGAGAGTGGATCGTCAACCTTATCCGCTGTCACAACCGTTGACCAGTGGACAAACCATTGAAATTATTACCGCACCAGGCGCCCGCCCTAATGCGGCCTGGCTGAACTTCGTCGTCAGCTCCAAAGCGCGCGCTAAAATTCGTCAACTCCTTAAGAATCTTAAACGTGAAGATTCAGTATTACTGGGTCGACGCTTACTCAGCCACGCACTAGGTGGTAGTAAAAAGCTGGCTGAAGTTCCGCAAGAAAGTATTCAGCATGAGCTGGAGCGTATGAAGCTCGCCAGCTTTGACGATCTACTGGCTGAAATCGGTCTGGGTAATGCAATGAGTGTCGTTGTGGCAAAGAACCTTCTTCCACAATTGGAATCTCATGACACTACCACCAGTACCCATTCAAAACGCCACAAGCTTCCCATCAAAGGGGCTGAAGGCGTATTGATTACCTTCGCAAAATGTTGTCGTCCTATTCCTGGTGATCCGATCTTGGCCCATATTAGTCCTGGAAAAGGGCTAGTCGTACACCACGAATCCTGCCGTAATATTCGTGGTTTTAGTAAAGACGCTGAGAAATTCATGCCGGTTGAGTGGGATACCCATACTGAACAAGATTTTATCGCCGAATTAAAAGTCGATATGTTTAATCATCAAGGGGTATTAGCTAACTTAACCGCCGCGATTAACCAAGAGCGTTCCAATATTCAGAGCCTGAATACCGAAGAGCGCGATGGCCGGGTTTATACCGCTTATCTACGACTGACGGTACATGATCGCGTTCATTTAGCTAACATCATGCGTAAATTACGGGTGATGTCAGATGTCATTAAAGTCCAACGTAATCGTAACTAGTTTATGAATGCTCAACGGCTTGCTCGAATTCAGGAAATGTTGGCGAGGCGTCAGCCAGACCTCACTCTGTGTCTCGAGCAAGTCCATAAGCCGCATAATATTTCAGCGATTATTCGTACGGCTGATGCGATCGGTATTCATGATATTCATGCCGTATGGCCAGAAGAGCGGATGCGAACTGCAGTTTCCTCTTCAGCAGGCAGCAATAATTGGGTCAATGTCCACACCCATGACAGTATTGAGCAGGCCGTCGCTGACTTCACGTCGCAGTCTATGCAGGTCCTCGCGACCAACTTGAGTGATAAAGCGGTTGATTTTCGAGAGATCGATTACACCAAGCCTACTTGTATCATCGTGGGCCAAGAAAAAACGGGCATCAGTGATCAAGCGCTCGCCCTGGCTGACCACCATATTGTCATCCCTATGCTCGGAATGGTGCAGTCGTTGAATGTATCAGTGGCCGCGGCCTTAATCTTGTACGAAGCTCAACGCCAACGTCAGGTTGCAGGCTTATATCACCGCGACTACAGCGATATAGACCCACAAGAGCAGCAACGACTACTATTTGAAGGGGGTTACCCTACTCTGGCTCGGGTCGCTAAACACAAAGGCTTACCCTATCCGCATATTGATTCCGATGGAAATATTCGTGCCGATCAAACGTGGTGGGACAGTATGCAGGCCACGAGAAAACGATGAAAGGCCGCCTACTTGATGCCATTCCGCTCACTACCCTGACCGGTGTTGGTGCCAGCCAATCCGCTAAATTAGCGAAAATCGGCCTCCATACGTTACAAGATTTACTGTTACATCTGCCCTTACGTTACGAAGACCGTACGCATCTCACCGCCATTAATGACTTACAAGCCGGTTCACACACCACCGTCTGTGGAGAGGTGCTGCATAGTGAGATCACCTTTGGCCGTCGACGTATGCTAGTTTGCCAAATCAGTGACGGTACCGGAACGCTAACAATGCGGTTTTTCAACTTCAATGCGGGGATGAAAAATGGCTTGGCGACGGGTAAGAGAATCATTGCATGGGGTGAGATCCGACGCGGGCAGCGCGGCCCAGAAATTATCCATCCTGAATATCGTCAGCAGGACGAGCAACAATCCATTACCCTGCAAGAGACCTTGACCCCGGTTTATCCGGCTACCGACGGTATCCGTCAAGCCACGCTGCGTAATTTAACGGATCAAGCTCTGGTCTTGCTGCAACATAATCCTATTCAGGAATTACTGCCCCAAGAACTTTGCCGTAGTTTGCTGTCCCTGACTGAAGCATTACAGCTATTACATCGCCCGCCTCCGGAGATGCAATTAGCCGATGTCGAGCTGGGTCGTCATCCTGCACAATTGCGACTCATTACCGAAGAGTTATTGGCACATCAGCTCAGCATGTTACAGGCACGGGCTGGGGCGCAGCAATATCGTGCATTATCCTTCAAACCCGATTATCGTTTATCGGCACAACTGTTAAGTCAGCTGCCTTTTACGCCGACCGGCGCTCAGCAGCGAGTCGTCAAAGAGATCGAACAGGATTTAGCACATCCCTATCCGATGTTACGTCTGGTACAAGGTGATGTAGGATCGGGGAAAACCTTGGTGGCCGCCTTGGCTGCATTACAAGTGATTGCCGCCGATCAACAAGTCGTAATGATGGCCCCTACCGAGTTACTCGCCGAGCAGCACGCCCATAATTTCCGGTCATGGTTCGAACCACTTGGCATACAAGTCGGCTGGCTAGCAGGAAAACAGAAAGGGAAAGCACGTGCTGCAGAACAAGAGCGTATTGCCCGCGGCGAAGTACAAATGGTGGTAGGAACTCATGCCCTCTTCCAAGAACATATTCAATTCCAACATCTGGCACTGGTCATTATTGATGAGCAGCACCGTTTTGGTGTTCATCAACGCCTCGCGCTGTGGGAAAAGGGCCAGCAGCAAGGTTTCCATCCACATCAATTGATTATGACGGCAACACCTATTCCACGTACCTTGGCAATGACCGCGTATGCCGACCTTGAGACGTCGACCATTGATGAGCTACCGCCTGGACGTACCCCAGTCACGACAGTGGCCATTCCAGATTCACGCCGTAGCGAGATTATTTCCCGGGTAGAGAAAGCCTGTGCTGAAGGACGACAAGCTTATTGGGTCTGCACCTTGATAGAAGAATCAGAGCAGCTCGAAGCGCAAGCCGCTGAGAACACCTTGGTCGAACTTCAAGCTGCTTTACCCACAATGCGTATCGGTTTAGTGCACGGCAGAATGAAACCGGCTGAAAAACAGCAGATTATGCAACAGTTTAAAGGTCATGAACTGGATCTCCTGATTGCCACAACCGTGATTGAAGTGGGCGTAGATGTGCCTAATTCAAGTTTAATGATTATTGATAACGCCGAGCGTCTTGGCTTAGCCCAGTTGCACCAGTTGCGCGGACGTGTCGGTCGTGGTGCTGTCGCCTCCCATTGCGTTTTATTGTATAAACCCCCTCTCAGTAAGACTGCGCAAAAACGTTTGCAAGTCCTGCGTGATACCAATGATGGATTCGTCATCGCTCAACATGACCTGGAAATTCGGGGCCCGGGTGAACTACTCGGCACCAAACAAACCGGCAACGCAGAATTTAAAGTCGTAGATTTGGTACGCGACCAACGCTTAATCCCGGAAATACAACGTATTGCTAAACATCTCCACCAGCATTACCCCGAACAGTCGAAAGCATTGATTGAACGATGGCTACCCGCTAAAACCTTATTCAGTAATGTTTAAGCCTCTAATACTGTTTTTAGGCTAAGCAATCGTTTGCAATCATAATCGACTCCATTAAAATTGCCCCTTTTATGACTCTGCCAGAGAAAAAATATGTCTGCCGAACGTGTCGAACCGACTGAAAACCCGTCACCCGCTCCGCGTAGCGAGTTAATCTTTCCGCTGGAAGCTCGTCCTCCGCTTCCACAAGCCATATTTGCCGCCTTACAACACTTACTCGCCATGTTCGTGGCAGTGATTACGCCAGCACTTCTCATCTGTAAGGGCTTAAATTTACCGGCTGAAGACACACGACATATTCTCAGTATGTCGCTGTTTGCTTCCGGTATTGCCTCTTTATTACAGATTAAGACTTGGGGGCCCATCGGCTCAGGCTTATTATCGGTGCAGGGCACTAGCTTTAACTTTGTCTCACCACTGATCATGGGTGGACTGGCCTTAAAACAAGGCGGGGCAGACACCTCTCATATGATGGCGGCGCTCTTCGGTACACTGATGCTCGCCTCCTGTACCGAAATGATCATTTCACGCATACTCCCTTACGTTCAGCGAGTTATTACCCCATTAGTCTCGGGGATTGTGGTGATGATTATCGGCCTTTCACTGATACAGGTTGGCTTGACCTCTGTCGGGGGGGGATTCAGCGCGATGGCTAACCATAGTTTCGGATCACCAACCAATTTGCTGCTAGCCGGTGTCGTGTTGTTGACCATCATCTTGCTTAATCGCCAAAAAAATCCTTATCTAAGAATTGCCGCGCTTTTTATTGCCATGCTAATCGGTTATATCCTTGCTTGGGCGATGGGGGTGCTACCGAGCGCATTACCGAGCGCAAGTCATCCACTCGTCATGTGGCCACAACCATTACGCTATGGCTTACAGATAGATTGGAATCTATTGCTCCCCCTCATGCTGGTCTTTATGGTGACCTCGCTGGAAACCATTGGAGATATTACTGCAACCTCTGATGTCTCAGAGCAACCCGTAAAAGGCCCGCTTTATATGCAGCGTCTTAAAGGTGGAGTCCTCGCTAACGGAATCAATAGCTGCGTTTCCGCACTGTTTAACACCTTTCCAAACTCTTGCTTCGGACAAAATAATGGGGTGATTCAACTGACCGGCGTCGCGAGCCGTTATGTCGGCTTCATTGTTGCGATAATGCTTATGCTGTTAGGGCTTTTTCCTGCGGTCAGTGATATTGTACAAAATATCCCCGAACCAGTACTCGGTGGTGCAACCTTGGTGATGTTTGGAACCATTGCGGCCTCAGGCGTGCGTATTGTGGCTCGGGAAACCTTAAATCGTCGCGCGATCATGGTGATGGCATTATCTTTAGGGATTGGATTAGGGGTTTCGCAACACCCAGAAATTCTTCAGTTTGCGCCTGAATGGCTACGTACACTCTTTTCCTCAGGTATCGCTGCAGGTGGTGTCACGGCTATCGTGTTAAATCTGATTTTGCCTCGCGAGGAATAAGTCAAATTATGCGACTGATTATTGATCCAGATAGTCAGTCGTCTTTATGCTCCTTGAGCTGACAGTGATTTTAAGGCATAACCTACCGTTCGCCCATCATTAGGAAACGTCGATGAAGTTACTCGTTAAATTGCTGCTCTCTCTCGTAGTACTGCTTATCGTGCTAGTAAGTCTCGGCTATGCCACCTTACGCAGCCATTGGGGAATCTCTGCAGCATGTCGCTGGATCAGTGATGCAACGCCTTACCATTTATCGATTGAGCGACTTTCCCATGACTGGTCGCACCCTTTAACTTTTACGATTGATAAAGTCACCTTCGGCGAAGATGGCCAACCGGCATTACTTATTGCCGGTAAGCTTTCCTTATCATTTACCCCTCGCCAGTTTTTCAATCCCGCACACTTTTCACAGATTACGGTTCAACAAGGCACACTGATCCTGAGTAATTTAACCCCTGACGCGACACTCCCAATCAGCGCCGATCGCTTAGCGCTTCAGGAGGTAAAATTATTAAACCCTTATCCAACCAATTGCCTCTCTGCGACGCGTATCAACGGGATATTATCGCCTTGGGTGCCAAGTCAACAGGCAGTACTCGGGAAAAGGTTTAGTTTTTCTTTCGCGGCGGAAGGTGTACATGTCGCGCATCAACAGTTCGATAAGCTGGTTGCTCAGGGCGATAAAGACTTACATCGTTTAAACGTGACGAAGCTATCGGGTGAAGTTGACCGTGGGACGTTCGAAGGACAATTAACGCGTTCAGAGGAAGGCCAGTGGTCAATTCCCCGACTACAACTTAATAATATTCGTTTTCAAACCGATAAACGGTTGGCTGATCTGATGGGAATAAACAATGTCACTCAGGTCACGGTAAAAGATCTAGCACTCAATCATCTCAGCATTGTAGGCCCAGACTGGGTTATCAATGACCTGAATATCAATGGTCAAAACCTTACCAATCACGCAATGTTCGCCGGCCACTTAACCGCTGATGCTGAGAGCATCATTCTTGGAATTGAAGAATGGTCCCAACCTCATCTAAAGCTGACGGCTACGCAGGGGAATATTACTCTCGACCAATTTGACGCAGGGTGGGCGAAAGGAACGGTCTCCGCCCAAGGCCAGTGGCAAAGCAAAACTGGCGCGATAAATGTCGATAAGTTATCGCTTAGCAATATTCGCTATACGCTGCCTGCCGGATGGCGTCAGTTTCTGACGACACCTCTCCCGCAGGCTATTCGCTCCCTCACACTGCATAATGTTAATGTAGATAACGGCCTATTCATTGATATCAACCCTGTCTATCCCTTCCAGATGACCGCGACACACATTACAGGCACTGAGTTAAAGATTGCACAACAACATCAGTGGGGGCTTTGGGCGGGGAATGCGGAGTACTATGCCGCTGCAGCAACGTTTAATCGCCAAGATGTGCGAGCGCTATGGTATAAACTCAATGCGACTCAGGACAGGTTGAGTATTGAAGATATTAAAGGATTAGTACAAGAAGGACCTGTGGTCGGCCGCTTCGATATTTCCCAAGCTCCCACACACCCTTTTGAACTTTCCCTGCGGGGCGAAAAAGTTCCTTATGGCGCATTCACACAGTGGTTCTGGCCACAACCTCTGTCAGGGCAAGGTAACTTTACTCTTCAGCTTAAAGGAAATCTGCCTTCACTTACCGCACCACCCTCTTCATTACGGGGGGCATTTACTACCCCGAGTTTTAGCCAGCAGGTTGGCGCGGAGTAAAGATTAAGGTAACAAGCTCTGCTTGTTACCTTAGTTCCCGTTAATGGGGCGCTGAACCACCCTCTTCCAAGGGTTTCTCCGCTTCAGCGGGTAACACAAGGTAAACGCCTTGGAATACCGCACCTTGATGATGCTCATCACTAAGCGTAACGTCTAAACTTACCCTCGCCTTACGACCACACGCCAATCGGTCTAAGTCACCTTTTAGCGATCCCAAATCGGCACTGGCTGTCGGACGTCCTTGTAAGGGTTGGCTGTAACGGATATGGGCATCCGCCAAGACGATAGTTCCTCCCAGTTTCCGCTCTCTTAGTAGTAACCAGATTAGTCCCCAACCCGTTAAGGTTGCCAAAGAAAATTGGCTTCCTGCAAAGAGAGTATGATGCGGATTTTGGTTACCGGTTTCCGGCATGGTCGTCATAAACTTCTGACCGGTATATTGCTGGATACGTACGCCCATTTTTTCACTTAACGGGATATGCTGATACCAGGCTTGTTGTAACTGTTCACACCAATCAGCACGATGAAGAATATCATCCATTGACGCCATCGGCTTAATCATCAAAAAGTGACGAATCCGAGTGGTCTGCGAAGTTGTCACACGACCTTGATTGATATAACCGAGCTGAGCAAAAAACTCGACAGCATCTTCTCTCGCGCTACAGGTAACCCGTTTAACCCCCTCTTGGCGCGCTACCGACTCCAAAGTCATGATCAGTAATCTCCCTAACCCTTTACCACGTAGTTCCGGGGAGACGGCGAGAAATCGGATGGACGCCTCGTTATCGCCACTAATGGAAAGCCGTCCAACGCCTACTACATTATTTTCATCATCAACCAACATTTGGTGATGTGCCGTGGTATCCCAAGCATCCTGTTCCGAACCCGGCGGCTGATTTAAGGGCTTGCGTAGCATCTGCCAACGAAACTGGAAATACTCGGCAAGATCACTGGCCGTTTCAGGAACGCGTAATTGGTACATTTAGTCGCTCTCCTTCAACACTGGAGCCAGAAAGTTACTGGACCATCATTCGTTAACGATACCTGCATCTCTGCAGCGAACTGCCCATTCTCTGTTTTAATACCTATTTCTCGACAGTAGTCACTGAAATACCGGTACAGCTCACGGGCTCTGTCAGGAGAGGCACCTTTAGAAAAAGAGGGACGCATCCCTTTTTGCGTATCAGCAGCAAGCGTGAACTGTGAAACAACCAATAACTCGCCTTCAGCTTGTTGTAGGTTAAGATTCATCTTTCCTTGTTCATCACTAAAGACCCGGTAATTCACGACTTTCTCGGCTAACTTACGGGCCTTAGCTTCATCATCATCCTTTTCAATACCGAGCAGGACAAGAAGCCCCCCGGCAATCTTACCGACCACGCTCCCTTCAACACTGACGTGGGCCGCTGAAACACGTTGAATTAATGCAATCATGAAATATCCGCTTCTTGTTGACGCTGACGACGAAGTTTACGGTAGTGCTCAAGCGAGACAGTAATCTCTGCACCGAGTAACACAATACACCACGTCCAATAGACCCAAAGGAACAGCATGGGAATCACGGCAAGCACGCCGTAAATAAGCTGGTAGGCGGGAAACATCGTCACGTACAGCGTAAAAACTTTTTTACCAATCTCGAATAATACCCCAGCAACTAATGCCCCAATTAACGCATCTTTACCCGCCACATTACAGGTGGGTACCACACTAAACAGTAGCCAGAAGGCAAGCCATGAAAGAAGTAAGGGAAAACTTCGCAGCACTAATTGAATGATCTCGCTAATACCGGGCATATTCAGCCATTGCGGTGAAAGCAAATAGGAACTGAGCGCAATACTTGCTCCAGCGAGTAAGGGCCCCAGTGTTAGGATCATCCAATACACCGCAAACGAGAAAACAAGCGGTCGCTTGCGCGAGCTGCGCCAAATACTGTTTAACGCGCTATCGATGGAGAACATCAATAATAATGAGGTAAAAATAAGGCCAATCGCACCGAATACCGTCATGCGATGGACATTGACGACAAAACGGTCAATGTACTCTTCAATCACATTTCCCGTCGTGGGGACAAAATTTCGGAAAATAAAATGTCGGATCTCACCACTAATATCATTGAAGACCGGAAAGGCGGAAAAGATAGCGAAAATTACCGTCACAAAGGGGACTAGCCCTAATAATGAAACAAAGGTGAGATTTCCCGCTTGTACTGTCATGTTGTCATCGTTAATTCGCCGCCAAAGTACGCCTAACCAGCGAAAGAACGAACGTGTCCTGAGTTTTACCCGCATAAATAATTGGCTTCCCTACGAAAAATGACTGGTACCTTGAATGGCCGCTTCTAACCCTTCAACGTCCTGATAAAGATGAGTGTTGATCCCTAACTGTGTGGCCGCTTCAATATTTTCAAACAGGTCATCAACAAAGAAAGCGTGTTCAGGCGCAACGCCCTCTTCTGCCAATACGTGGTGAAAAATTGCCGTATCCGGTTTACGTAACCCAATACGATGAGAGAAATAGCTTTGGTCGGCGGCCGCCAGTAACTCAGGATACTGCTGCGCCAAAAATTCGGTATGTATTTGATTAGTATTGGAAAGGAGGACGACACGATGTCCCTCTGTACGCAATTGCTGAATAAGCGTTAACACGGCTTGATTAACGCCGGTAAAAATTGCTTGCCAGCCACTGACAAATTGCGGATAGCTGAGATTTACCTCCAACTCGTCACACAGTGCCTCAGCAAATTGTTCATCCGATATTTCCCCCCGCTCATGGCGCTCAACCTGTGGCCCGAGCTGGAAGTGTTGTTGAACATGCGCAAGCGGGGTACCGCTTAGGTTACTCCAGACGCCTAAAGCACGGGTGAAGTCGAGATTAACGATAACGTTTCCCACATCGAAAATATATAACATTGCGTCTCTCCCGTAAGTTTTACTTATCTACACTATAAAGCCGACCTTCCCATTCTACCAATCGAGTTTTGGAAAATTGATCGCGTTTTGCGCCGAACATTCGACAGGCTAAACGCAAGGTAAAAAAAAACCTGAACCAGATAGGTCTGGTTCAGGTTTAGCTCAATACTCAAAACTGAGAATTAAGACTCTTTACTACCACGCGATGCACGTTTACGGTCATTTTCAGTTAAATGACGCTTACGGATACGAACAGAGACAGGTGTGACTTCAACTAATTCGTCATCATCGATGAACTCAAGCGCTTGCTCAAGGCTCATTTTGATTGCTGGAACCAGTGTTGTTGCTTCATCAGTCCCTGACGCACGCATGTTAGTCAGTTTCTTACCGGTTAAGCAGTTAACCGTCAGGTCGTTAGAACGTGAGTGAATACCGATGATTTGGCCTTCATACACTTCCGCACCGTGCCCTAAGAATAGCTTACCGCGGTCTTGCAGGCTGTACAGGGCAAATGCTACTGCTTTACCTTGACCGTTAGAGATCAATACACCGTTTTGACGTTGACCCACTTCACCTGGACGCATATCGTCGTAGTGACTGAAGGTTGAGTACAGTAGACCTGTACCTGAAGTCATGGTCATGAATTCGTTACGGAAACCAATCAATCCACGGCTTGGGATAACGTAGTCTAAACGTACGCGGCCTTTACCATCTGGATCCATGTTTTTCATGTCGCCTTTACGCTCACCCATCGCTTGCATCACAGAACCTTGGTGCTGTTCTTCGATATCAAGGGTCACGTTTTCGAATGGCTCTTGTTTACGTCCATCAATTTGACGGAAGATAACTTTAGGACGAGATACTGCCATCTCGAAGCCTTCACGACGCATGTTTTCGATCAGTACCGATAGGTGAAGTTCACCACGGCCTGAAACACGGAACGCATCAGCATCTTCAGTTTCTTCAACGCGTAAAGCAACGTTGTGTACCAGCTCTTTCTTCAGGCGGTCAAGGATTTGACGTGAAGTCACGTACTTACCTTCTTTACCACAGAATGGAGAGGTGTTTACACAGAAGAACATGCTAACAGTTGGTTCATCAACGCTCAGCGCTGGCAGGGCTTCAACTTTCTGAGTATCACAGATAGTGTCAGAAATGTTCAGCTCACCTAAACCAGTGATTGCAATGATATCACCCGCTTCCGCTAAATCAGATTCGATACGCTCAAGACCTAAGTGGCCCAGTACTTTACCGACTTTACCGTTACGAGTTTTACCTTCGCTATCGATAACCGTAACCTGTTGGTTAGGTTTGATTTTACCGCGCTTGATACGGCCGATACCGATAACACCTAAGTAGTTGTTGTAATCAAGTTGCGAAATCTGCATTTGCAGCGCTCCATCTTGATCAACATTAGGAGCAGGAACGTGTTTTACGATCGCTTCGTACAGTGGCGTCATATCTTCAGCCATGTCTGCGTGATCGTCGCCCGCAATCCCTTGGATTGCAGAAGCGTAGATAATTGGAAAATCTAGTTGCTCATCTGTCGCGTCTAAGTTAACGAACAGATCGAAGACTTGGTCAACCACCCAATCAGGACGCGCGCCCGGACGGTCAATTTTGTTGATAACAACAATTGGTTTTAGACCATGAGCAAACGCTTTCTTCGTTACGAAACGGGTCTGTGGCATAGGACCATCAATCGCATCAACGACTAACAGTACGGAATCGACCATAGACATAACACGCTCAACTTCACCACCGAAGTCGGCGTGTCCCGGGGTATCAACGATGTTGATACGGTAATCATTCCACTTAATAGCGGTGTTTTTTGCGAGGATAGTAATTCCACGCTCTTTCTCCAAGTCATTGGAGTCCATCACACGCTCAGTCGCTTCAGTACGCTCGTCAAAGGTACCGGACTGTTGTAAAAGTTTGTCGACTAGGGTGGTTTTTCCATGGTCAACGTGCGCGATGATGGCGATATTACGCAATTTTTCGATCACAGCTTTGCCTCAGGCATTAGAAATAGCGCGCTATTGTACACGGATTAGGCGAAAGACTGAACACGATCAGACGATTCACAGCCCTTTTATGCAGTTTTTTTTTATGACTCAAGTTTATCGCCTTTTTTTGTGCAATTTCAGTGCAACATGACCACTCCTTATCCATAATGCACTGTTATGGATCATTAAAGTTGACCATATCGCCCTTTATTGGTGCAATGCCCTGTAATACGACAAGGGCGAGGGTAGATAAAACTCGCCTCTGCTGGGCCTTTTCAGTGTTTTAGAAAAGTTGGCACGCTTTTCGCTTTAAGAAAAATAAGCGAAAACGATAGCTAAAAAACGTTTTTAGGCGCTTGCCGGATTTCGGGTTAAAGGGTTGAGCCCTCGTAAGCATAATGCTTCCCATTTCCCCCACGATAATAGAGCTTTCAGGAGAGTAGATATGTCCGTTGAACACGTTCTCTCGTTGATGAACGAACATGAAGTCAAGTTTGTTGATCTGCGCTTTACAGACAGTAAAGGTAAAGAACAACACGTTACCATCCCTGCACATCAGGTGAATGAAGACTTCTTTGAAGAAGGTAAAATGTTCGATGGCTCATCCATCGGGGGTTGGAAAGGGATTAACGAATCAGACATGGTACTGATGCCAGACGTGACCACCGCCGTCCTTGACCCGTTTTTCGAAGATCCAACGCTAATCATCCGTTGTGATATTCTCGAGCCAGGCACCCTGCAAGGCTATGACCGTGATCCACGTTCAATCGCTAAACGTGCTGAAGATTTCTTACGTACCTCAGGTATCGCAGATACCGTCCTGTTTGGACCAGAACCAGAATTCTTCTTATTTGACGACATCCGTTTCGGTTCTTCTACTTCTGGCTCCCATGTTGCGATTGACGATATCGAAGCTGCATGGAACACCGGTAAAGAGTACGAAGGCGGTAACAAAGGCCACCGTCCAGGTTTGAAAGGCGGCTACTTCCCGGTACCACCGGTCGATTCTGCCCAAGACATCCGTTCCGCCATGTGTCTAACCATGGAGCAAATGGGCTTAGTGGTTGAAGCACACCACCATGAAGTCGCGACCGCAGGTCAAAACGAAGTGGCAACACGCTTCAACACCATGGTGAAAAAAGCGGACGAAATCCAGATCTATAAGTATGTGGTGC